>CAZHBR010000059.1:4841-8412 GCA_964530755.1 uncultured Oscillospiraceae bacterium
GTACCGCTTTATCGATTCCGCTTCCACACAATCCTTCCATCCATCATCGTATAGTCCACTTTCACGTCCTTGATTTTTTCCGGATCAATTTCAAGTATGTTATCGCTTAACACCACTAAATCGGCCAGCTTCCCTTCCCTGATCGTTCCCAGCTTATCCTCCTCAAATGTGCTGTATGCGGAATATACGGTATAGGCCTTCAGGGCCTCCATTACGCTTACCCTTTCTTCTTCGCCCAACGAATTTCCCGCAAAGCTTTTCCTTGTCACAACGCCGTATATGGCCAGCAGAGGATTCATATCGCATACAGGGCAATCTGTATTGCCCGGAGCTATGATCCCCATGTTTTCATAGGTCTTTTGAGGAATCGCCTTTTTGACCCTATCGGGCCCGAGGGCATTCAAATATCCTTCTCCTAACGGGAAAATAAAGCCGAAAGAAGAGCCTATGATGATGCCCATTCTCTTAATCCGGTCCAATTGATCCTTCCTTGGCAGGATGCAGTGCTCCATCCTGTTTCTCATAGAGCCTGTATCCATCCCTTCGCCCGCCTTTTCAAGTACGTTCAGCGCAAAATCTATGGCCCTGTCGCCTATCGCATGAATGGATGCCCGAAGCCCCGACTTGAAAGCCTTTCTTACGCTTTCAATCATTGCCGTTTCATCATCACAATATATTATCCCATAGGCGGATTCATCCTTGTAAAAGGGTTCGGTCACAGCTGCGGTTTTGCCGGAAATGCTCCCATCCAATACATATTTTACACCTTGAATGGAAATCATCTCGTCTCCAAACCTGCTTTCAATGCCAAGCGCCGATAATTCATCGAGGGTACCCTCACCTATGATGGTTTTATTCGCAATCATCCAAAGGCGAAAACGCGCTGTAAGCTTTTTTTCCTTATATAACTGTTGATAAACCTTCAGTCCCACCGGCTGGCCCGCCATATCTCCTATGCAGGTTATGCCGTTTTCAGCAATGTTCGCAAGCCCCGCGTTCATGCCCTTCTTCAATTGTTCAAAGGAGTAGGATGGGATAGGGAGCATCTCCATGGCTCTTTCCTGCAATATGCCGGTGGGCTCTCCCGTCTTTGGATCTTTTTGTATGTGTCCCCCTTCGGGATCCTCAGTATCTTTATCTATGTTTGCAAGCTTTAATGCCATGCTGTTTGCCACCACGACGTGCACGCATGTGCGCATCAGCATCACCGGATGATCGGGCGACACCTTATCAAGATCCCAGCGCGTGGGATTTCTTTTCTCTGCGAACTTGCTGTCATCCCATCCGGCACCCTTGATCCACCGGCCCTTCGGTGTATCCTTCACCTTTTCAGCTAAAGCCGACAGCACCGCCTCAAGGGATTTAGTGACCTCGCCTCCGCAATCCACCCCCAGCATATCGTGGGCATACATCATAGGGTGCATATGGCTTTCGATAAAGCCGGGCATCAAAAGCCTTCCGTCAAGATCAATGACATCGGCGTCCTCTCCCGCACGTGCAAGCGCCTCCTCGTTGCTGCCCACGCATGTGATATGCCCGCCGCAAACGGCAACGGCACAAGCGGGCCTGCTGTCCTCCTCCATGGTTAAAACGTTGGCATTTATAAAAACTGTGCTGTTTGATTTCCTGTCCATGATTTCTCCTCCCCTACCTAAACCGAATGCCATGCGATTACGCCTGCTAATCCTTTTTTCTGTACTTTTCCATAGTCTCTTTATTGAGCCCAAGAGGAGGATTTATGCCCTCCGGAACAAGACATTCGTACTCTCTTCCGCCAAGCCGTTCCTTCAGTTCTTCTTTTGCCGCCTTTATGGTTTCGGGAGAAGTTATAATATCGATAGCTGACCCCGCCATTATTTTCGAAGCCGTATCCATGACCTTTTTACCTATACTCCCTCCGGCGCAGGCGGTAACCATCCAGTTGTGCCATCCGCCCGCCGGGGCCATGGACACCCAAAATGTTGCATAGGGTGCATTCCAGCTGTATTCCGAAGTATCGCATAAGGCCGTCCCGCTTTCTCCAAAAGGCTTCAAAACCGTATCCAGCCCTTCCTCTTTAAAACCGGACTCTTTTTGCATTGCCTTTACAAACTCCTGCTCTTCATCGGTGAACGCCGGAACACCCACCTCCGCAAAATTATCGTGCACGACGCGGGCGAGAGCCTTGTTTGGAATCTTCTCGTGAGTCGCGGTTATCAGCTGTTTTTCTACAGTAGTCCCCGTCGCCAGAGCCCCGGCTTCCGCACATTTATCGATTCTTGAAATGATATCCGTCATGATATCAGATGTAGAAAATCTTCCGATCACCCACATCGTAGTGCGATCGGGAACCACGCTTGGAAATTCCGGCCCGATATCCGGAAAATTATAATTTATCGTATTGGCCGCATCGGCAGCAGCCGGTTCGTAGTGCTCCCTCAGCATCTCAATGGCATGGCCGCTCAACAAGGCGGCATCCAGCGCGCTTCTTCCCTGCCAGGGTGAATTGCCGTGGGAGGTTCTGCCCTTGTAGTGGTATTTTATATTAAAATAGGCATTGCAGCTGTCGTAATCCGCCCTGTTATAGCTCCAGGGATGCCAGTCAAGGAAAAAGTCCACATCCTCGTAAAGGCCGGCTCTTCCCATATAGGCCTTTCCAAGACATTGTTCCTCCGCCGGAGTTCCAAATGTCTTTACGGTTCCCTCAATCCCGTACTCCGTAAGCGCATACCTTAAAGCTATTGCTCCCATGATGGCCGTCGCACCAAGGAGATTATGACCGCAGCCATGGCCGGGAGCGCCCTCTTCAAGAGGTGTCTTGCAAGAGCAGCTGTGATCCTGGGATAACCCGGGAAGACAGTCGTATTCCACGTTTATCCCGACGACAGGACCCTTCGTCCCGTAAGTGCCGATGAAAGCCGTAGGCATGCCTGCCAAATCGATCTCTGTCTTAAAACCGTGCTTTCTCAATGCAGCAGTAAGCTTTTCACAGGCCTGATACTCTTCCAGTCCAAGCTCCGGATTCTCCCAAATAAAATCGGCGATCTCGTAAAATTCCCCCTTGTTTGCCTCAATCCAATCGAACATATATTTTTTAATATCCCGGTTTTTCATTTTCTTGCTCCTTTCAATCGTCATCTTAATACGATCACTGCCCCTCTTCCTCATCATATGGAATAATGCAGAATGCAACCTCCTCATCGATGTCAGGACACTGAAAGCACATTTCCGAAAATCCCATCTGCTCAAGGGTGACGTGTTTTCTCGCCGCATATATGAAAGGGTAAAGAGCCACCAAGGCGGTCAGACAGATGTTTGCAGACCTTTCTTTATCGACCATGGAATGATCTATATAAATTGTATCCCCTTCTTTATAGGAGCAGCACTTTGAACTTTTCACCACGAGCTTTATCTTTTTCTCTTTGAATTCGCCCATACCTTATCTCCCCTTTTCTCTTTCCGACACCATTTCCCCGGGGCCGCAAAGCAGCCCCGGGATTTTGGATATCGTTTTGAAAATACCTGAAAAATGCTTGATTATTCTCCCTTTAACATGCGCACGGCATCCCTTGCGCCTAATCCGCCAAGCAGC
>CAZHBR010000060.1:0-8411 GCA_964530755.1 uncultured Oscillospiraceae bacterium
TTTACCTTCTTCCCGTTTTTTTGACCTCTTGCCTATGAAAATTATACTCTAAGTTAGGTGCTATGTATTGGAAAACAGACCGTTGACAGATAAATGAAAGGAATGCTCTATATCGTAAACTTAAACACGAACTAACGATTCTGCAATATTGATATTCGCAAAAATTTATGTATACTTATAATAGCAATTATCAAACTGACTAAAGAGATGAGGAATGACTGATGTTAAAAGAGACCCTGCGCCCCGCATGGGCGGAAATAAACCTAAGCTGCATCGAACATAACATAAAAGAAATCACCAAAATTACCGAAGACCGGGAGATAATAGGAATAGTAAAAGCCGACGCATACGGACACGGCGCTGTTCGTACAGCAGAAGTTCTTATAAGAAACGGAGTATCTTCACTGGGTGTGGCCACCCTGAGCGAAGCCATTGCACTTCGTAAAGCCGGCATCGACTGCCCCATCATCATGCTGACCCTGACCCCTTGGGTTTATCACGATGATTTAATTGAACATGATATCACCCCGGTAATGGCTTCGTATATGGATACCCGCATCCTGTCATGCCTTGCCGTAAAAGCAAAGAAAACCGTAGATGTTTTGCTTGCTGTAGATACGGGAATGGGGAGAATCGGATTTCTGCCTTCAAAGAACAGCGTAACGGAAATAACGGGAATATGCAGACTGCCTAATATCAGAATAAAAGGCTTTTTTTCGGATCTTGCTGTAGCGGATGAAGAAGAAAAATCCTTTACTAAAGAGCAAATCAGTAAGTTTAAAGAATTCACAAATAAGGCCGAGGCCGCCGGTGTCCCCGTCGGATATCGCACCATAGCCAACAGCGCAGCTATTATGAAATATCCCGAATCCCATCTGGAAGCGGTCAGGCCCGGACTTGTCCTGTATGGATGCTATCCCGGGGGACAACCGGACAAAAAACTGCTGAATTTAAAACCCGCCATGACGTTAAAGGCCAGCATAATATACCTTAAACGCGTTCCTGCCGGGTATTCGATCAGCTACGGGCGCAGATACGTTACAGAAAAAGAAAGCCTGATCGCTACACTTCCAATCGGCTATGCAGACGGATATCCCCGCCTGCTGACAGGAAAAGGCCGGGTGCTGATACATGACGAATACGCTCCCGTCGTAGGCAATATATGTATGGATCAATGCATGGTCGATGTGACCCATATACCGGGAATACGAAAATATGATGAGGCCGTACTTATAGGAAGTCAAGGGGATAAATGCATTTCGGCTGACGAGATTGCCGAAAAAACAGATACTATCAGCTATGAGATAATAAGCCGTATAGGTCACAGAGTTCCCAAAGTATATATCAGGGACAATGAAGAGAATCCGCCTGCATCCCGTATTTAATCCGGATGCGCATAATCTTTTCAATCATGGGTCTAGAAAACAAAAGCAGAAAAATTATTGTAGCTGCGGCATGCATCAGATTGAAGGCTGATCCTGCAGCAAAAGCCGTGACGATCAACCCCCATGTCGGTTGCCCGGTCCACATTAAAACCGAGCAGACATCCATAATGAAACCGTATAATAATAGCGCGGACAGCCCTCCGAAAGCGGCCAGCTGACCGGTCTTAATTTTAAGCATGCCCTTTTTTACAAAAAATCCTGCAAGATATCCGATGATCCCAAAAGCAAACATCTGCCACGGTACAAAAGGGCCCTGGCCGAAAAAGACGCTGGATATCAGTCCCGTCATAGCACCTACTAAAAACCCAGTCTCCCCTCCGAAGCACACCCCAACAATTATCACAACAGCCACAACCGGTTTCATTTGAGGAATCATAAAGAAAGCGGCACGCCCTGCCACGGCAATAGCTGTCAACACCGCTATCAGAACCATCTCCCTTGCTTTAGGCTTTCTCATTTCAAAGGAAATTGCGAAGGCCGCTATAGAATAAAGAATCAACAGCAGGCTTATAAAGAAATATTTTCGATCATCAAAAAAGAATATGCCCACCCAAATTGTTACGGGCGTCAAAATGAAAAGCAGAATAAATTTTACCAGTTTTTCTTTCAAACGAGCACCGATCATTTCATATTTTCCCTGCATAACCAGACAACATCCAAAGCGGTAACGGCATTTTCAAAGATATGGCGAGACATTCTACTGGCTGCCGTTGTATAGAAATTGCTTGTTGAAAATAAGCTGCCCGGCGTGCCTTCAGAAATGATCCTGCCATCAAACAGCATAGCGCATCTATCCGCATATTTTCCGCAAAACTCTATATCGTGGGTAGCTATTAAAACAGCAACGCCTTCATTTTTCAGCCTTGTAAGCATGGATGCAAGCTTCCTTTTAAAGTGTTCATCCAATCCCTTAGTGGGTTCATCCATTATGAGTATGCCGGGATTCGTAAGCAATACTTTAGCAAGCGCCAATCTTTGCTGCTCCCCCCCCGAAAGATCATAAGG
The DNA here is from genome assembly GCA_964530755.1 of uncultured Oscillospiraceae bacterium. Taxonomy (GTDB): domain Bacteria; phylum Bacillota; class Clostridia; order Peptostreptococcales; family Anaerovoracaceae; genus CAYRNC01. The sequence continues at coordinate 2,451 of CAZHBR010000060.1, forward strand.
ATGGTAATCCAGTAAGTCTGCAAGCTCTGTTTTCGCTGCAGCCTCCATGGCGCAACCTTCCGCTTCTTCAGCAGAAAGCCTCCGCTGATCCTGGACCTCCAACAGTTCGCGGCGCACCGTTTTTTCCACAAAAATTGACTTGGGGTCCTGAGGCAGCATCCCAATAATTCCGTTGTACAGTTCCTTTCCTTTGTATTTTCTGATATCCCTGCCCTCGATCGTTACTTTCCCTCTATAGGCAGCAAAAACACCACTCATTATACCAAGTGCGGTACTTTTTCCCGCTCCGTTACCTCCCACGATACAGGATATCCGGCCTTTCGGGATGCTGTATGTGATCCCCTTTATGACATCTTCTTTCTCCTTGTCATATCGAAACCAGACATCAGACAGCGTCGCTGCTGCATCACCGAATTGGCATTTTTGCTTTCTGTCCTCTATCTTGGTTATTTTCAGTTTCTTTTCACCTGTGACATCCTTTAAAAACGTGCGGCCTTCTTTAATCGTCACAGGACATTCATATCCGTGCGTTTCTCCCTCCAATTCACCGTATATCCGCATAGGGGTCGGCATGGCAAAAAACATGGGATGTTTTCTTTCTGCAAGGATTCTGCCGATCAGATCCTGTTTTCCATCTGCCAGTATGCAGCCCTTATCAAGAACTGTAACCCTGTCGGCCATGGGCAAAACTTTTTCCAGCCGATGCTCGCTGATAATGACAGTGGTGCCGATTTCCCTGTTGATCCTTTGCACCGTCGTCAAAAAATTTTCAGAAGCGATGGGATCAAGCTGTGAGGTCGGTTCATCCAAAATGAGCACATCCGGCTGAAGCACCATGACAGATGCCAAATTCAGCAGCTGCTTTTGCCCTCCCGACAGGTGAAATACATCCTTCATAAACCAGCTTTGCATGTCGAAAAAGGCCGCCATTTCCGCTGTCTTCAACCTGATTATCTCCTTGTCATATCCAAGACTTTCCAATCCGAAAGCAAGCTCATGCCAAACCTTATCAGTTACAATTTGCGCATCGGGATTTTGCATTACAAACCCGATACGGCCTGACTGCTCCCTTTGACCTACTTCACACAAAGGACGATTGTAAAACATTATTTTACCTTCAAGCTTACCGTGAGGAGCAAGAGCTGTCTTTAAATTACGAAGAAGCGTCGTTTTCCCGCAGCCTGTCTGCCCGCAAACAGAAATAAATTCACCGCAGCCTACATTCATGCTGATAGATGACAAGGCCGGTCTTGTTTTCTGAGGATAAGTGAAGCTTAAATTCTTGATCGAAAAAACTGCCAATAAAGAACCTCCGTTATATTCAACAATAGCGGTGCAAAACACAGCATGAAATATCCAAAATAAGCTGCGGCGGCGCGTGCATCGATTACAGACATATGAAACGACGGAAAATAACGTATTTTTATCGTTTCAAGCAGCACCTCGGCCGCGATTAATGCCGACAATCCGAGTATGCAGATCAATGCCGCCTTATCCCTTGCATCAAATCGGTAAAAAGAAAAACTCGTTCGTCCGGGGAGGCCGTAACCCCTCGATTTCATTGAATCTGCAGTGTCAATAGAACTCTCAAGGGCAAAGGTGATCATTATAGACAAAATGGCCATACCGTTTCTCATTTTTTGCATGAAGTTCCCGCTTCCCGCATCCTTGCCTATACACTTTCTTCCTCTTGCAATTGTTTTAATCTGTGCCTGAAACCTCGGGACAAAGCGCAGCGACATTGAGATGATCAAGGACAAAGAAGGCAGCATTGCGCCAAAAAGATACATGAGCTTATCCGAGCTCATGACGGCATTAACGCATGAAAACCAAAGCAGCACCGAGCCCAGCATCATAGCCGCCGCTATACCGTACAATATCGATTCCAAAGTGATCGGATTTCCTGACAGATATCCTAATATGGTCACTCCTTTATGATTAAACAGGGGATTTACAAGTCCCGCTGCCACCATGCCAGGAAGAAGGAAAAGCATGATAAAGCGAAGCCCTCTTCCTTTGTTAAGAAAAATGGAGTAGGACATCGCCCCCGCCATCGATATACCAAGCAGCACAGGGTGCAGATACACCATGCTGAATATTATCAGGATGGCGAAATAGGTAAAATTTATTACAGGATGGTAGCTGGAAAAAGTATCGCGCATAGCATTGCCTCTCACGATGTAATATCATTTAAAAATGCGGATATAACCTGGGCGGCCTCTGCTCTTGTAGCGTAGCTTTTAGGCAAAAAGCAGATACTGCCGTCCTTGTTTCTGATGCCGTTTATGATGCCGGCACTTTGCAAAGCCAATACTGCAGGTCCTGCATAATCCGATATTTGCAATCTGTCTGTAAAGTCATCACCTGTTTCTCCCCGTGCAATTATCTTACCGGCCGCTTTATTCGAATACCTGTAATTACTGCGGCCAGATCTTCACGGCTCACATAAGCATTAGGTTTAAATTCATAACTCCCATCCTTTTTTTTGATGCCTGCAAATACTCCCGCTTCCTTTGCCCAGGCGACGGCATCAGCAAACCAATCCTTTTCACCTACATCTATAAAAGAATCTTTGCCGTATTTTCCGAAATCCGCCCCGGCCATCCTGAACAAGATGACAGCCAGCTCCGCCCTGGTAATTTTTTCAAAGGGCATAAACAGGCCTTCCGATTTACCAGATATAAGTCCCAGCTTTGCCAGATGATTTACCGAAGGCGCAAACCAAAAAGATGAATCGACATCGCTAAAATACAAGATGTCCTCTTCCTCCAAAGGATCTTCAAAGGGCATCGTGTCCTGCCTTGAATCATCCGCATCCGTAACAAATCTCCATATCACGTAATCCCCGCCGACTAAGATATAGCTATCCGCGCTCAAGGAAGAAAAGTCTCCGTTAACGCTGTACTTCCACCCACTTTGGGATCCGTAATCCATCTCGCTTAATCCGTTAATGGAAGAAACGTAATTATGACTGCCGCCGACTGTAAGGCCAGCCTTTTCAAGTATGCTGTACGGTGTATCTTTGCCTGAAATCTCAATTTGAGTTTTCTTCAGCATATCGTAGAACGCATTTCCATTGTAGCCTATAACCCTCAGACTGACCAAATCGCGTTCCGCCTGCCCGCCGCTGCTGTCCGCATATGCGACAAAGGTGCTTAAATGCTTGGTCCATATTATTATATCGCTGTCGGACATGCACCTGCCTGCCGCCGCATCCGCAAGCTGATTATTGACGATATCCCCGCAATCCGATGTAAGCGTCTTTGTAATTTCTGTAAATGTCCCTGAGGAATCAATAAATCCTGCCTTTTTCCCGGCGGCATCGGGGATAATCATTCGTACAGGCCTGTCAAAAACTATGTCTTTATCGCAGCCTGCATGAACTGCCGCAAATACGGTTTTTCCGGGAAGTGAAACGGAAACCGGCACCGGCAAGGCTATATTTCCGTCCCAGTTTTCACTGGGCAAAAGAATTTTCGTGCCTCTTTCGATTAACAAACCGGTTCCCTCTTTGATATTTTCACTCTTTATATAAGGCAGCTCCGCATTAGAAGCGGCATTTACCTTTATGTACGCATTTACTTTGTCAAGCACGGATATCGATAAGGGATAATCTGCTGAAACATCGCTTAAATCAATTACGCTGCCGCTTTCCCATACATCAACATGATTAGGTATCTGTATTATGTAATCCGAATTGATCATGACAATTTGAGGCAAATAAAATCCGTCTTTTGATACCAGGCTATCATATTTTACCGCCGAAATGCTGTAGGAGCCTGCCTCTATCCCCTGAAAACAGGCTGTACCATGCTCATTTGTGGTGACTTCTGCAGGGAAATTGCCTTCCCCGAAAATCGTGATCAAAGCACCGCTTATCGGCGTTACGGTCCTGTTCCCGGAAGAAAAATCATAGATAAAACCGTCAAGGCTGACCGTCAGAGTTTTTTCATCTTGCGAATAATTCCAATCAACTTCCGACAGGATCGTATCTTTATTGCCGTAGTACAGCAGCACTTCGTCACCCTCATCGACGGCATAACTGTCTATCCCAAGTGCTGATGGCCGACCGTTAACATAAAAGTTCCAGAAATCGTAGCTTTCCCCTTGAAGTTCGAAATAATGGTCGCAGATATCATCGATCATATAGATATAGCCTCCTATTATTTCACTTGATATATCGTTAGCCTCAAGTGCTTTTTTTACAGCATCAAAAGCCGTCGGCACTTTATCGCCTGATGTTTCGATCAGTACACGCCTTTCACTCAGTATGGTTTTGTCTATGCCTTCAATGCGGACACCCACATTCCTGCTGCTTCTTTCACCCCTGTTTATGAGTATGGTGCATAAATCTTTTGATATGCCCTCCTGTGAGGTTGAAACAAGATATGATCCCGCGGCAAGGAATTTGTCGGCAGGGATGATCAGGCTACCGTCATCTTTTGTGCATAAGGGTTGCCCCGTATCTGGATCATAGCCGATAAAATGACCGTTTATCGTTATGATCACTTCCGAAAGAGGAAGGCCGGTCTCCCTATCTTTTAACAGCACCGTTTGTGCCTCGTTCATTTCACCGACTATAACCGTCTCCTGAAAGGCCGCCCTTTTTATCACTTCTTTACCGATAGCGATGACCTCACCATCTGATTTTTCCACGGTTGATGATAAAGATATCTGCTCGTCGTTAAGACAGTATATATAACTGTCGGGCTCGTAGACGCCGATCCCCGCCTTTCTCCACGCCGTCCCTATCAAAGAATGTACAGACTCACCTTTTTCCGGGGAAATAAATACATCGATCGGATAGTGGGCATCTGATTCTATGCGTACATGGAAATCTAAAAAAACCGATTTGCTTAATGAAATATCAGCAAACAGATTCCCATCTCCTGCCATCATGCATAAAGCGATCATGATCTGTCTGCTTGTTAAGCTGTCGAAGCTGCCGTTTCCCGTCGGGTCAAAACCGAAACTCCCATCTGCATTTTGCCACTTCAATAAAGCCGGCAGGGCTTGTATGAGTATGGAATCTATGCGAGCTTTAAGATCATCGCTATCCGTAATCCCCTTAATCGCCGTAAGACCCCAAACGGCCAGCGCGGTAGAATTGGCGCTTTCATAGCTGCCCGAGGGCCCCCACTGACTTGCGGCATAATAGTAATTAAATCCCCCCTCCTCCAGCTGTTCTCTTTCAAAGAATTCCACTATTGCTGCAACGGATTCTTTAAATTCCGGTTCACCGGCATAAGGAGCAAGGGCCAAGGCTGCTATCCCCGTAGTATCGTTTGTGACGCAGTCGCCATCATATTCACCGATGAAACCGCCCCCTGCGTCTTGAAGGCTTATTAAATATAGCGCCTGGCTTTTATCGCAATTTTCTTCGCCGGCAACAGCTAGACCCAACATGGCGAAAGCCTGAGCATCGGCATATTCGGAAAATTGACCTGAATTCGATTTAGAAAGCAGCTCCACTATAAGCTGTGATGTATCCACACCCCTAATCAAAGAAGTAATAACGGCCGGCAAATATGACTTTACTGTTTTATCAGCTTTCGGTACGGGCGGAAGCCTCCACTCACGCAAATCGACAGCGCCAATTTCCCCTGTTCCATAGATCGCCAACAGCTCTTCCCAGCATGTAAGCTCCCCCCTTTGATCCCTTTTATAAAATTCCAAGGCCTTTAAAAGGCCCTGTTCGGCCGCATCGCTTTTCGCCTCGCCATACGTCTTACCTGCAAGCAATCCCGGACTTCCTGCAAGCAGAAAAAACGTCAGCATAAAAGTCAATATTTTTTTCTTAATCAATTCAGTTCTCCTTCCCGATAGGTGTCACCGTCAAGATCCCGTCCCTGATCGCAGGTATACAACCATTCCAACACATCACCGTCGCACAGCTTATGGCTGCTGCTGCCATAGCCGAGCGTTTCCCCGTTTATTTTATATGTCCAGCCTGAAAGAGGT
>CAZHBR010000061.1:0-2089 GCA_964530755.1 uncultured Oscillospiraceae bacterium
AGCTCACCGGCAGCATGGTAACATGTTGGCCGTGTAAACCCCACCCGGAGCAAGACCAAGCAAGGGAGGAAATTGCCTAAGGCACAGTTCCTGAAAAGCGGCGGCCCGTCGCTTCCCGAAAGGTAGGTCGCTTGAGCCTGTTGGTGACAGCAGGCCTAGATAGATGATTGCCTAACACAGAACCCGGCTTACAGGCTTGCTCACATGTACATATTAACGGGCTGTTATGGCCCTTTTTAATTTCTCTGGGAGTAAAGCTATGAAGTTAGTATCGTGGAATGTAAACGGGCTCCGTGCCATTATAAATAAGGGTTACTATTATGAATTTGTTGAGCAGGAAAACCCCGACTTCGTCTGTCTGCAAGAGATAAAAATGCAAAAGGGGCAGGCGGACATAACAATGAAGGGATATAAACAATTCTGGAATAGCGCGTTAAAAAAGGGTTATTCAGGCACATTAATTTTTGCAAAAGAGGATCCTCTATCCGTTAATTTGCAAATAGATCCGGAGGGGCACGATGAGGAAGGCCGGATGATCACACTTGACTACGACGAATTCTACCTCGTCAATGTATATACCCCAAATGCCCAGGAAAAACTGGCGAGAATCGATTATCGAATGAAATGGGAGGATGATTTCAGAACCTATGTGAAGGGCCTGGATCTGCAAAAACCGGTGATTATATGTGGAGATCTCAATGTGGCGCATAAGGAAATCGACCTGAAAAATCCCAGGGCCAACCGGAAGAATGCCGGATTTTCTGATCAGGAGCGCGATAAATTCGGCGAGTTGCTCCAGGCAGGATTTACAGATACATTTCGGTTTTTATATCCTGATGTTGGATCAGCCTATACATGGTGGTCCTATAGGTTTAACGCCCGGGCGAATAACGCCGGGTGGCGCATAGATTACTTTTTATGCTCCGATCGCATTAAAGATAAAATACTGGATGTAGTCTTAAGGGATGACATATACGGGAGCGACCACTGCCCTGTTGTAATCGAGATAGATCTTTAGCTATAACCGGGATGTATGCATGTGGCCTGGATTTATTTACACTTTGGGTGCTTTCATATATAATGTCTGATAAATCCTATAAAGAGGAGGCTGTTAAATTATATGAACCTGGGGATTGATATCGGTTCTACAACTGTTAAACTGGTTCTTTTAGATGAAAAAGGCCGTCTTGTTTTTCATAGATATGCAAGACATCTTTCGAATATTTTCGATAAATTCAAGGAAATGATCGAGGATTTAAAGCTGTTATATCCTGATGTACATTGCAGCGTTGCGATTACAGGGTCAGGAGGGCTTGCTCTTTCGTCCTTACTTGGTATTCCCTTTGAACAGGAAGTTGTATCGTGCAGTGCCGCGGTAGAAAAAATCATACCGGATACCGATGTTGCCGTTGAATTGGGCGGTGAGGATGCAAAGATAACATTTTATGGATCCACAATTGAGCAAAGAATGAATGGAACCTGCGCAGGTGGCACCGGGGCCTTCATCGATCAGATGGCTGTGCTTTTATCTACAGATGCGAATGGGCTTAACGAAAGTGCAAAGAAACATAGGCTGATATATCCTATCGCTGCCCGATGCGGCGTGTTTGCAAAAACCGATATACAGCCCCTGATCAACGAGGGGGCCGCTATCGAGGACCTGTCCGCATCTATTTTTCAGGCCGTCGTGAATCAAACAATAAGCGGTCTTGCCTGCGGAAGACCTATCAGGGGCAATGTAGCTTTTTTAGGCGGACCTTTGTTCTTTCTTTCCGAATTAAGAAGACGTTTTATAACTACGCTGAATCTGGCGGAGGAACAGGTGATCTTTCCTGAAAACTCTCATTACTTCGTTGCGATCGGTGCGGCTATCCTTTCAAAAAAATACCCTGAAAGAAGCATATCGTCAATACTTCACCGGATAAATACATCCGATCCGAAGCAACTTTCTTTGACTGCTCATCTTCCGCCTTTATTTTTAAACGGAAGCGAATATGAAAAATTCAAACAGCGCCATGACAGCAATAAAGTGAATAAGAGGCCCATCGTGGAAGCCCGGGGCAGGGTCTATCTCGGTATAGACGCGGGA
>CAZHBR010000061.1:2099-8286 GCA_964530755.1 uncultured Oscillospiraceae bacterium
ACGACTACTAAAGGGGCCTTGATAGATGAGAATAAGAATCTGCTTTACACGTTTTATAAAAGCAATGAGGGCAAACCTGTTGAAACTTCCATTGAGATGATGAAAGAACTCTATTCAAAGCTGCCGGCAGAGGCGCATATAGCCAAGGCCACGGTAACCGGCTACGGCGAAGGCCTCATCAAAGCGGCCTTGAAAGTAGATGAAGGGGAGATAGAAACCATAGCTCATTATAAAGCAGCAAGGGAGTTTCTTCCCGGGGTGGAATTTATTCTCGATATCGGCGGCCAGGACATGAAGTGCATCAGCATAAAGGATAATGCCATTTATGATATTATGCTGAATGAGGCATGCTCTTCAGGCTGCGGATCCTTTATCGAAACGTACGCCAAGTCGGTGGATCTTCAAATTGAGCAATTTGCAAATGAGGCGCTTTTAGCAGACAGCCCTGTTGATTTAGGTACCCGCTGTACTGTTTTTATGAATTCAAAGGTGAAACAGGCGCAAAAAGAAGGTGCTACGATTGGCGATATATCGGCAGGTCTTTCCTATTCTGTTATTAAGAATGCACTGTTTAAGGTGATAAAGCTGAGGGACCCGGATGAGGCAGGAGAAAAAATTGTAGTCCAGGGAGGGACATTTTTAAATGATGCTGTGCTAAGGAGCATAGAGCTTATCATAGGAAAAAATGTCATACGACCTGATATTTCAGGAATAATGGGAGCCTATGGGGCGGCGTTGATTTCAAAAGAAACATGCAAAGAGGATCGGATATCCGAAATTCTGAATGCGGAGGATTTGAATTCATTTCAGGTTAAAAATTCCCATGCCCGCTGCAAGGGCTGTGAAAATAACTGCCTTTTGACGATTAATCACTTTCCCGACGGCAGCCGCTTTATCACAGGGAATCGATGCGAAAGAGGAGAAGGCAAGGAAGAATCTAAGGATGTGCTCCCAAATCTTTATGATTTTAAAAACAAACTGCTTTTTTCAAGGGAGCCTTTGACCGAAGAAAAGGCCTTCAGAGGTATTATCGGCATACCGAGGGTTCTCAATATGTACGAGAATTATCCCTTTTGGTTCACGCTGTTTACAAATCTGGGTTTTCGTGTAATATTGTCTCCCGCATCCTCAAAAAGAATATTTGAACTGGGCATGGAAACGATATCTTCGGATACTGTTTGCTATCCGGCAAAATTGGTGCACGGTCACATCAAATGGCTTATTAACAATGGGATAAAAAGAATATTTTATCCCAATATAAATTATGAGATCAAAGAGGATAAAACAGCGCCCAATCACTATAATTGCCCAATTGTAGCCACGTATTCAGAAGTCATAGCAGGCAATATGGGAGATATTTTGCAAGAAAGTGAAACTGTCTATTATCATCCGTTTTTGCCCTTTGATAATGACAGGAGATTGGTGAAAAGGCTCTATCATCTGTTTCGGGATCTGACAATAGATAAAAAAGAAATAAAGGATGCCGTAGCGGCCGCCCGGCAGGCCGACAGGGATTTCAAAAATGACATTCGGGTAAAAGGACAAGATACGCTGTATGCTCTTAAAAAGAGCGGAAAGAAAGGCATTATACTGGCGGGCAGACCATATCACCTGGACCCCGAAATTAATCATGGGATCGATAAGCTGATCAATACCTACGGATTTGGAGTGCTGACTGAGGACTCGGTATCCCACTTAAAAGAGTTAAAAAGACCTTTAAGGGTTTTGGATCAATGGATGTATCATTCAAGGCTTTATAAGGCGGCCCATGTGACAGGCGATTATGATGAGCTTGAGCTGATTCAGCTGAATTCATTTGGTTGTGGTCTTGATGCCGTCACGACGGATCAGGTTGAGGAGATTCTCCACGGCAGAAATAAATTGTATACGGTTCTGAAGATTGACGAAGGTTCAAACCTTGGAGCCGCGAAGATCCGCATTCGCTCGCTGAAGGCGGCGATAGAGGAAAGGGAAAAGGCAGAATCAAAGATTGTCAAGCCGGAAAAACCTTTTGCAAGAAAAGAGTTTACAAAAAGAATGAAACGGGACTATTCGATATTAATCCCTCAGATGGCCCCCATTCATTTTCGGTTTTTAGAAACTGTTCTAAAGACCGAAGGCTATCGCGCGATTTTAATGCCATCTGTTGATACTCACGCAGTAGATGAGGGTCTGCGTTATATCAACAACGATGCGTGCTATCCGACTATCGTGGCCCTAGGTCAGATTATCAGCGAATTGAAATCCGGTAGGCATGATCTTTCGCGTACCGCTATAATGCTCTCCCAAACCGGGGGGCAATGCCGCGCCAGCAACTATATACCTTTATTGCGTAAGGCCCTTGCAGACCTTCAAATGGAGCAAATACCCGTAATTTCAATGAATCTTGCCGGGCTGGAGAAAAACTCCGGTTTTCGTATTACCCCTAAGCTATTAAAACGGGCGGGTATGGCGTTGGTTTACGGCGATGTTTTAATGAGAGTTCTTCACGCTGTCAGACCGTATGAAGCGGAAAAGGGCTCGGCGAATAATCTATATGAGAACTGGTCAAGACGTGTTAAAACAAATCTGGTGAACGGAAAATTGAAGGAATTTCGCCGTAATCTAAAGGAAATCGTATCGGAGTTTGATCGGCTTCCTCTCATAGATGCAAGGAAGCCGAAAGTCGGCGTTGTCGGAGAAATCCTGGTTAAATATCATCCGATGGCCAATAACGATATTGTAGGAGTGATCGAAGCCGAGGGAGGAGAGGCGGTCGTTCTGGATCTGTTAGATTTCTTCCTGTATGGATTTTACAGCAAAGACTATAATTTTCGCAAGCTTTCAGGAAGTTATAAAACCATGGTGATGAATAAATTATTCATCAATATTATAGAAGGTTTCAGAGGCCATGCGAGAAATCTGCTCAATGAGAGCGATCGTTTTCACGGGCCGATTCATATAAAAGAAATGGCAAAAAAGGCCCAAAAAGTGACTTCTTTAGGTAATCAGTGCGGCGAAGGCTGGTTGCTCACAGGGGAAATGGTTGAACTTTTAGACAACGGGGTGGCTAATATTGTATGCCTGCAGCCTTTTGCATGCCTGCCTAATCATGTGACGGGTAAGGGCATGATGAAAGCGTTGCGAGGCTACAATCCTTTAGCCAATATTGCTGCTATTGACTATGACCCGGGGGCTAGCAGCGTAAATCAGTTAAATCGCATTAAGTTAATGATGGCGACGGCATTTAAAAATCTGGAGCGCGAGGAGCCTCCGCCTGAAAGTGAAGCAATCTGAACCCGGTTAAAATGAAAGGAGATTTAAAATGGGCAGGCACGGGACCATTGCAGGAAGGAAGGCGGCGCAGGACGCAAAACGGGCCCAGTATTTCACTAAGTTCGCAAGGGCAATTACTGTCGCGGCGAAATCAGGAGGAGACCCTGATTATAATATCACCTTAAAACATGCAATAGAAAAGGCTAAAGGCATTAATATGCCAAATGACAACATCATCAGGGCGATAAAAAAAGGCACCGGTGAAATAGAGGGTGAGCTTTACGAAAGCGGAAGCTTTGAAGGGTATGGTGCAGGGGGGATTGCTGTCGTTGTAGAGGTTCTTACCGATAACAGAAATCGAACGGCATCAACCGTTAAGCACGCTTTTGATAAATATGGGGGTAATCTGGGGGTTCCGGGGTGTGTTTTGTATATGTTTGAACGAAAAGGGATTATCCTGATCGAAAAAAAACCGGAAATAGACGAGGATTCATTGCTTTTAATAGCCTTGGATGCAGGAGCACTGGATGTTATCGATCACGAGGACGGCTATGAAATTTTAACGGAAGCCGAAGAATTCGACAAGATCTCATCGCAGTTAAGAACAGCCGGTTACGATTTGGCGGAGGCCGGCGTGGAATACGTTCCGTCGGTAGAAGCGACACCAAATGAGGAAGACCTAAACAATTTAAAAAAAATGATCGAGATGCTGGAAGAAAATGATGATGTTCAAACAGTCTGTCATAACTGCGCTGTTGACCTGGATTATTGAGGGTATGGACCGAAATATATGGAAACATGATATTTTAGTCTTTACTTGTTTTGACGGCCAAATTATATTATAATCGAACCGACAGAAGGATTAGGGCAAAGATAAAAATAGTGAACCAAAAAATGCATGCAGTTTTTCTGCATAAGGACAAAGGAGCTCAACATACTATAAAATAATCCTGAGGTGTTCGTTAAGGTTGTGTAATTTAACCTACGTTTTGTTCACGGGATTTCGGAGTTTTCGCCGCCTATGTCAAGCCTCCTTTTGAGGGGAAGACAGAAGCAGAAACAGAAAACCCACCTATCGGTAGATAGGGTGTGAATTATAAACCTGACGGCACATCGGGATTTTTATTTTGAAAGTACTTGATTTTACGCCGATTTGAATCTACAATATGAATTATTATTTGAACAAGCGTCCGGGTATAAACAAATCTGCCCGCAGACAATTGTTCATACGAAATAAACTTCGGATTCATCTTTGACAGGCTGCAAATGAAAAATCAGATAAATGAAGCCCGGGAATTTAAATCTCCTGTTAATTTAACGGTTTATTTCATTCTTGAGGGCTTGAAATTTATGCAGAAGGGAGATCGGATAACATATTTAGGAGTATGGAGTTCAATAAGCAGATTACCGTCGTGCTGGGGCATTATGGCAGCGGTAAAACGGAGTTTTCGATTAACCTTGCTATGTTCTATAAGTCTATAGGTAAAAAAACCGCCTTAGTGGATCTAGATATCGCAAATGTTTATTTTCGCAGCCGAGAAAAACAAGACCTTCTTGAAAGCAACGGTATTGAAGTATATGCCGGGGCCTATCGTCACGAAATTACGGCTGAATTGCCCGCAATCGATTCCGGCATCAAAAAGCCCCTTGAAGATCCCGGCTGCAGCACGATTATCGATGTGGGAGGGAATCAAAGCGGGGCAAAAGTACTGAAGCAGTTTCAAAAGTATCTTAGTGAAGAAACTACAGAAATGCTTTGCGTTATAAATGCAAACCGACCGGAAACACAAACATCCAAAGGGGCTGTTGCTCATTTAAGGCAAATAGAAGAAGAGATTGGTATGAGGATACACGGGATCATCAACAACACCCATCTTTTGAAGGAAACCGGAGTTGAGGATATTTTAACAGGAAAATCTGTCTGTGAGGAAATTTCTGAACAGCTAGGAATCCCGATCAGATGCCATTGCTGTATTGAAAACATTATCAAAGAGCTTGAAAAGCTTGATCTCAATAAAAACCCCTTCGTAATCTGTCCCATAAAGCTGTACATGAGGCCTTCTTGGCTTGATGCATGATCGGAGGATCTACATATGGCAAAAGGTATATTAAAATTTGATAAAGATAAATGCAAGGCGTGTGAATTATGCGTCGCTGTTTGTCCCAGGCACATCCTCGAAATTCACGATATAGAAACTAACGATATGGGATACCATACCATATCGGTTACAGATATGGATCTTTGCATAGCCTGTGGTTTTTGCGGGCTCATATGTCCCGATGGTGTAATTAATGTGTATCAGAGAGAGGATTCAGATTTATGAGCAAAAAAGTATTGATGAAAGGGAATGAGGCCTTTGCCGAGGCCGCTATACGCGCTGGATGCAGTTTGTACTTCGGTTATCCGATTACACCGCAAAACGAAATTCCCGAATACATGTCAAGAGAGCTGCATAAAAACGGCGGCACTTTTGCCCAGGCCGAAAGCGAGCTGGCCGCCGTCAATATGGCATATGGCGGCGCCTTGGCAGGTAAAGACGTATTTATATCCTCCTCATCTCCGGGCATCGCCTTAATGCAGGAAGGTATTTCATTTATGGCATCGGCTGAAATTCCCGTCGTCATTATGAATGTTTCCCGTGGCGGTCCGGGTGTAGGAGGCATACAGCCGGGACAGTCAGATTATAGACAGGCTACAAAAGGCGGCGGCAATGGAGATTACCATATTCCTGTATTCGCACCTGCATCAATCCAGGAAACAGTGGATATTCTATATGATGCGGTGCCGATTGCAACAAAATACAAAAATCCGGTGATGATCCTTGTAGACGGCATGATGGGTCAAATGATGGAACCTGTGAGACTGCCTGAGAAGCGTAAACCGCTTGATGCTGAGGAAATTGAGGAAAAGAAGGGCTGGGCATTGACGGGT
>CAZHBR010000062.1:0-7835 GCA_964530755.1 uncultured Oscillospiraceae bacterium
GGTTCCTCCATAAGATACACGAATTTGCCGCCTGCCTGGGTCGCGGCCTCTTTTACGGCTCTTTTCTCCACCTCTGTCACGCCTGAGGGCACACAAACCATGATTTTATGCTTAAAAAAGCCGCCTGTGCCACATGCCCTCCGAATGAAATATTTAAGCATCCTTTCTGTAACGTCGTAATTTGAAATAACCCCGTCTCTGAGGGGGCGAACAGCAATGATATTGCTGGGGGTTCTGCCGAGCATCTAGCCACCACAGAGGGCTCTTCCAGGACTACCCCTTTACCCTTTATATAAGCTAAAACATTCGCAGTTCCCAGATCGATCCCTACTTCTGTTGAAAATGCCAAACCTAATCACTCCTTATCTATTTACACTGCTCTATCATTATATCTGCTACATCTCTTAAATACAATTTATTTTTATTATCTTCGCGCAAGGGCAAAGATGAGGCTCGCGCATAGTATAGAAAGAGACCGGTTCAAAACACCATGCCACCTAAAAACAATTGAAAGGAGCTTATGCAATTGGACAATTACTTGGAAAATATTATGATGTCAGAAGAAACAGCCTGCAAAATGAACCAGGAAACAGAAAACACCTTCGATACGATGTATCTGGGAAGACTGCCCCTTGCTATGGCATACGTACCGTTTCAGCGCTTTGGAGCAAGTATATATGAACCTTATCGGGCGTTGCGAAGAGGCACAATCTTCCCTGAATTAGACCTGCCGTTCTGTGGAAGGGAGTTGGTTTGATATGGCGGAGACAACAAGGGAGGCGTTGATGAAAACGCTGCAGGCGCAGGATTTCGTACTGGATGACATCACTTTATTTTTGCAAAGTCATCCTGATGATCAAACAGCCCTTCGTTACTATCAAAAATTCAGAAAGCTGAAACAAGAAACAGAGAATGAATATACCAGCAGATTTGGCCCTTTAAGGGCTGATAATGTTGAGGCAACCGATCGTTTCATCTGGGTCGATACCCCCTGGCCCTGGGAAAGGCAGGCATGACATGTGGATTTACGAAAAGAAACTCCAATATCCGGTAAATATTTCTAAACCAGATGCAAAGACGGCACAGATCGTTATAACCCAATTCGGGGGAGCGAACGGAAACAGCGTATAGCCCTTATTTGATATAAAATGCTATATCCCGCAAGGTTTCCTGCAAATAAAAACTGCAATTGACCGAATTAACCAAAAATAGTATGATGATGACTAAAGTGATTGTTTGTATAATTTTGGAGGTAATCCTATGGTGAAAAAAGACACGCCTGCCGATCGAAAAGATCTGATAATGTCAAAAGGAAAAATCATTGTCTTTGCGATTATGCTGTTAAATGCCGCCATATCAATCGGCACAGAATATATCCTGCCGTTTTTGTCGCTGAAAATAATCAGCATTTTGATTCTCATACTGTCAGGCATAATATGCATATATCTATATTACCTGATGTCCTTAAATATTTTAGCAAGCATCATAATCGGCCTGGCATGCATGTTGAGCATTATGGGATTCTTCGCGGGATTCTTCGTATTTATACAGGTTAAAAGATTTCAAAGTGGGAATGATGTGATATTCAAAAAGTCAACAGACTACACCCCCCATCTTTAGCCGTCATCCCTTCCCTTCTCTTCATCTGTTGCCGAATAACCGGCTGAATTCATGAATCTGTCGGTTAAAGCTTTTGATATGAGAAGCTTTTCTGTCGCCGGCACATCATCCCAACTGCGCTCTGACCTTTTTCCGTTTTCATAACTTACAAGTATTATTGACGCCTTAACAGTCATGAGGTTTCCCTTTCTTTAACACATTATATTTCTAAAAAACAATATAATGTATAGGTAGCTGTAACTTTAATCCACCCTCGTTATGAAAATCGCCGCCGCCTATATCCGCGTAAGCACCGCGGACCAAACTGAATACTCTCCTGATGCCCAGCTTAAAGCCATCCGGGAATATGCAAAACGAAACAACATAGAAATCGACAATAAATTTATCTTCCGGGATGAAGGGATATCGGGACGCCTTGCAGAAAACCGACCGGGTTTTATGGAGATGATACGCATTGCAAAGTCGACAAAAAAACCGTTCGATCTTATTTTGGTGCATAAATTCAGCCGCTTCGCGCGAAGCCGCGAAGACAGTATTGTCTATAAAACGATGCTGAGAAAAAAATGCGGCATAGATATCGTCAGCGTAACCGAGCCGGTCACGGATGATAAGTTCTCTATTGTGATTGAGGCTATGCACGAGGCTATGGATGAATACTACAGCATCAATCTCTCAGGCGAAGTAAAAAAGGGCATGAAGGAAAAGGCGCAAAGAGGTGAGATACAAACAGCTCCCCCCTTTGGGTACACAAAAGAAGCAGGCAAGCCCCTTGCAACAGTTGAAGAAGAGGCCAAATATGTAAGACTGATATACGAATGGTACCTTGAAGGAGAAAGCTGTTATTCCATCGCTTACAGACTTAACGCCTTGGGGGTGCGGACAAAGAGAAACAATCCGTTTGAAAGCCGCAGCATAGAATACATCCTGAACAATCCCACCTATAAAGGATATGCAAGGTGGTCCCCTGAAAAAATTGTTTCCAAAAGAATATTTGACAGCCCCCACACGATAATCATAAAATCAAGCCATGAGCCGATCATCAGTGAATACATCTTTGCAAAAGCGGAATCTAAAATTAAAAAGGCAAAAGCAGATAAGGGAAAGAAACGCCCTTCCGTAACAAAAAAACATTATCTCTCCGGTATTTTAAAATGCGGCAGCTGCGGATCTGCCCTTGCCTACTCAAATGCAAATAACGGCTTTCAATGCATCAAATATGCTCGGGGAAGCTGTAAGCGCTCTCACTTCATCCAAAAGAACAAGGCAGAGAAGGCCTTGCTCAATGCGCTGTCAGAAGTAACCTCATCTCGAATATATTTTAGAAAACCTGATGCCGCCCGTGCAAAAAAAGATCTGATTAAAACAGATATTGAGCACCTCAGGCACACCCTTTATAATTCCAAAAATGCATATCTTCATGGCGTTGATACTTTAAAAGAATATGCCGACAGCAAAGAATCGTTAAAGAAAAAAATAGCCTTAAAAGAGCGGGAACTCCAAAGAATCCAATCTGAAATAGAGGTAATTCAAAAAAGAACATATACCGTTTCAGATGTATTAAGCGAAGATTCCTCCGCAGCACAAAAAAACGCCGCCTTGTCCGGGATTGTGGAAAAAGCTGTTTTTTCACGACCCGAGAAAACGTTAAAAATTTATATAAAAATATAGTTTGTTTCCATTTGGGGGAGCGGATGGAGAGCTAGCGGCGTCACAGCGTTACCTTTCACAAAGATACAGCATGCCCTATAAACAAGTAGCCGGCATACTTACGGATATCGGCACAGAGGAAATGGCCCATATGGAAATAGTCTGTGCCATAGTGCACCAGCTGACGAAGGATCTGTCTTTGGAAGAAATAAAATCATCGGGCCTGGATAAATATTTTGTTGATCATACAGTGGGACTCTACCCGCAAGCAGCATCGGGTTCTCCTTTCACCGCCACCTATTTCCAGTCAAAGGGCGACCCCATAACAGACCTTGTAGAGGATATGGCGGCTGAACAAAAAGCGAGAACAGTTTATGATAATCTTCTGCGCTTTATCGATAATCCGGAGGTCAGAGACCCTCTCAAATTCTTAAGAGCAAGAGAGGTTGTTCACTTCCAGCGTTTTGGTGAAGGCTTAAGGATAGTTCAGGATCATCTGAATTCGAAGAACTTCTACGCAATAAACCCATCTTTTGATCTTACGAGACCCGAATGCGGCCGGTAAAGCACAGTCTGACTTTGAACTTATACTTGACAGACATTAAAAATACGAGTAGAATATTTTTTAACATAAAAACGATTAAAAGCCGCGATAAGGAAAAGTAACACAGCGTATCGGATTAAAGAGAGCTGCCATCCGCTGAAAGACAGTATCCGACCTGTTTGAAAGTCACCTTGGAGCTTTTTGGCTGAAGGGTCACTGAGTAAGCCTGAACGATTAACACCCGTTAAAGTGTAATCATTTGCAAATTAGCAGATGAAAAAGAGGCCGTCTGATTTTCGGTTAATCCGATTTTACGGCAATAAGAGTGGTACCGCAGAGAATCGTCTTTGTCTCTTAAATGGGGCAAAGACTTTTTTTTATACTTAAAATATAACTGGAGGCAGTAAAATGAAACTTAATGGATCTCAAATCCTAATGGAAGTATTAATGGAGCATGGCGTTGATACCATCTTTGGGTATCCCGGTGGTGCAGTGCTCAATATCTACGATGCGCTTTATGATTACACGGACCGGATACACCATGTAATAACGGCTCATGAACAGGGTGCCGCCCATGCCGCCGACGGATATGCCCGATCAACAGGCAAAACAGGTGTTGTATTTGCAACTTCGGGTCCCGGTGCCACGAATTTAGTCACGGGGATAGCCACTGCGTTTATGGATTCAATACCTATGGTGGCGATCACCGGAAATGTGAGTACCGACCTGTTGGGCAAAGACAGCTTTCAGGAGGTCTATATCACAGGTATCACGATGCCGATCACAAAACATAATTATGTGGTAAGAGATGTAAATCAAATGGCAGATATCCTTCGCTCCGCATTCAGAATTGCTAAAAGCGGACGGCCGGGACCTGTATTGGTTGATATACCAAAAGATGTTTCGGCGGCTTTTACCGATTACACGCCTTCAAAACCGGTTGCTCCGAAGAAAAAATCAGACCTTGACCCGGACAAAATAGAAGAAATTGCAAAGGTTCTCAACGGGAGCAAACGCCCCGTAATGCTGTTTGGCGGTGGGGTAGTTGCTTCCGGAGCCTCAGAAATTATCGGGGAACTGCTTAAAAAAATGTCTATGCCAAGCTGCCACACTATTATGGGCACGGGGGTATTAGAATATGATGAGCCTAATAATCTAGGGCTCATCGGAATGCACGGCAATATACACGCCTATATGGCTGTACAACAGGCCGACGTTCTTTTAGCCGTAGGGATGCGGTTTTCCGATCGGGTAGCGACAAATACAGGGCATTTTGCAAAAAGCCCTAAGATTATACATATAGATATAGACCCAGCCGAGATCAACAAAAATATCAGCATTGATTACAGCCTGGTCGGCGACGTAAAGGATGTATTGACAGAACTTCTTCCTTTGATCAATGAAAAACAAAGAGAAGATTGGAAGCAGAAGAT
Source organism: uncultured Oscillospiraceae bacterium (assembly GCA_964530755.1). Classification (GTDB taxonomy): domain Bacteria; phylum Bacillota; class Clostridia; order Peptostreptococcales; family Anaerovoracaceae; genus CAYRNC01. The sequence continues at coordinate 5,245 of CAZHBR010000062.1, forward strand.
CGATTCTATTCGCAATAATTCGAGGATGAAAACTAAAAAAACCGATTCCGATCTCTCTCCAAAAGAGATCATCGAAGACATTTACGATATTTTGGGCGAAGACATAATAATGACTACAGATGTAGGGCAGCACCAAATGTGGGCTGCTCAATACACAAGAGCAAACGACCCCCGCCACTTTCTGACTTCAGGAGGGCTTGGGACCATGGGCTATGGCTACGGGGCGGCAATCGGAGCAGCAACAGCGCACCCGGGCAGTCATGTGGTACATGTTACAGGAGACGGCAGCTTTCACATGAATATAAACGAGCTTTGCACATCCGTAAGCTACTCCCTTCCTGTAATAACCGTCATTTTTAACAATAAAGCTTTAGGTATGGTTTATCAATGGCAAAAAAGCTTTTACCGATCCCGATTCTGCTTTACTTTACCAGATAGGAAAACAGATTATGTTATGGCGGCGAACGCCTATGGCGCAAAAGGAACCCGATGTACCGGCAAAGACGAATTCAGGCTCGCTTTGGCCGAGGCTGCAAAATATCCAGGTCCCACAGTGATTGAACTTCTGCTTGATACCGATGAGCAGGTTCTGCCGATGATTCCAGCCGGCCTGACAATTGACGATGTAATAACCGAATAGGCGGCGTGCGTAAGGAGGTATATGCTATGCAAAAATACATATTGTCGATACTGGTCCAAAATAATGCCGGTGTCCTTGCAAGAGTTGCCAGTCTTTTTGGGCGCAGAGGCTACAATATTGATTCTCTTACGGTATCAGAAACCAATAATCCAGGAGTATCTTATATAACAATAAGCGTTACAGGAGACGAGCAAATATTGGATCAGATCATAAAGCAAGCAACAAAACTTGAAGAGGTATACAGCATTCATGAAATTGCAGACAAAATCGCATTGAGCCGGGAGCTTCTTTTGATAAAAATGGAGATAGACAGTTCTATCCGTACAGCTCTAAGAGAAATAGCCGATATCTATGAGGCTAAAATCGTTGATTTGGCAGCCCGTTCCATGATAATCGAGCTGACCGGAACCACCCAAAAAATCGACGCTTTCTTAAACTTGATGAAACAATATAAAATAATCGAAATGTGCAGAACAGGCGTTACCGCCCTTGAAAAAGACAGCATTAAATATTAAATATATCATGTATAGCGGAGGAAAAAAGAAATGATAAAAATGTATTATGAATCAGATTGCAATCCAAACCTTTTAAAAGGCAAGACGATCGCCATCGTCGGATATGGCAGTCAGGGACATGCCCACGCCCAAAACCTCAAAGACAGCGGTTATGATGTGGTGGTAGCCCTGCGCAGGGAATCGGGAAGCTGTAAAAAGGCCGAGAGCGAGGGCCTTAAAGTTATGGATGTTGAAGAAGCCGCAAAGGCGGCCGACATGGTGATGATGCTTGTTCCGGACGAAAAGGCGGCGGATATCTACAAAGAGAAAATTGCCCCTTATCTTGAACCCGGGAATGTACTTATGTTTGCCCACGGCTTTAATATTCATTATAATCAGATTGCCCCCCCAAAGGACTGTGATGTCATCATGGTTGCACCAAAAGGACCAGGACATACGGTTCGCTCACAATACAAGGAGGGCAAAGGTGTTCCTTCATTGATTGCGGTTCATCAGGACAGCACGGGCAAAGCCAAAGAGTATGCGCTGGCCTATGCAGCCGGAATAGGCGCGGGACGGGCAGGAATACTTGAAACCACATTCAAAGAAGAAACGGAAACCGATCTGTTTGGGGAACAGGCTGTGCTTTGCGGAGGTGTCACCGAGCTGATGAAGGCGGGCTTTGACACTCTTGTCGAAGCGGGATATGCACCGGAAATGGCATATTTTGAATGCGTACACGAAATGAAACTCATAATAGATCTAGTAAACAGCGGCGGATTTTCAATGATGCGCTACTCCATATCGGATACAGCAGAATACGGTGATTACAGCACAGGAAGCCGAATAATAACAGAAGAGACCCGAAAGGAAATGAAAAAGGTCTTAAAAGAAGTCCAAAACGGTACATTTGCATCCAGATGGATCGCAGAGAATAAGGCCGGTTGCAGAGCCAATTTTCTGGCCGCCCGACGCATGGAATCGGAGCATCCCTTAGAAATTGTAGGTGCAAATCTGCGTAAAATGATGAGCTGGCTCAAAAAATAAAGGTGAAGAAGATGGAATTAAAAAGCAAACAGGTAACCAAAGGGGTGGAAAGAGCGCCCCATCGTTCCCTTTTTTACGCAATGGGATACACGGAAAAGGAACTGGAACAACCCCTTATCGGAGTCATATCTGCTTACAGCGAGATCGTTCCCGGCCATATCCATCTAGATAAGATTACAGATGCCGTAAAAGCCGGGGTTCGCATGAGCAAAGGAACGCCGATTCTGATGCCGGCAATCGGCGTGTGCGACGGCATCGCCATGGGTCATGAAGGAATGAAATACTCTTTGCCAAGCAGGGAGATAATAGCAGACAGCGTAGAGACCATGGCAATGGCCCACTGCCTTGACGGCCTCGTACTTGTTCCAAATTGCGATAAAATTATTCCGGGCATGATCATGGGTGCGGCA
>CAZHBR010000063.1:0-7797 GCA_964530755.1 uncultured Oscillospiraceae bacterium
ATTCTTACCACACTTATTTATTCTCTTAAAACATATGACAAGCAGATTGGCCTTGCCACATTGTGCATAGGAGGAGGCCAGGGCGTTTCCGTTATTGTTGAAAGGATAGATTAAAAGGTGCGAAACGGAGGGTTAATTATGAATATTAATAAGGCTATTGTTCTTGGTGCCGGGACTATGGGAGCGGGAATTGCACACCTGATGGCACAAAAAGGTATCAACACGATCATGTACGGGCGCAACGAGGGCAGAGTTACCAAGGCGCGCGATAACATTGAAAAAAGGTTGAAGGGCCGCGTTGAAAAAGGAAAGATGACAGAAGATGAAGTGAAAGCCATCATGTCAAGGCTCATCATTACAACGAACATGGAGGATGCAGCAGACTGCGATTTTGTCGTGGAGGCTCTGCTTGAAGATGTAAAGTTGAAGCAGGAGGTTTTTGCCAAGCTTGACGCTATAGTAAAGGACGATGTCATTTTAGCAAGCACCACGACTGCGTGCTCACTTACCGAGATCGCTTCTTCCATGAAAAAACCTGAAAGATTTGCGGGAATGCATTTCTATAACCCTGCGGTCGTAATGAAGCTTGTAGAGATAATGCCTGCGCTTCAGACTTCCCCGGAGACCATTGAAAAAGTGGTTAAAATATCAGAGTTCCTTGGCAAAGAGGCTGTTGTAACAGCCAAAGAAGGAATTGCAGGTATCACCTCAAGAATACTTGCCGGACTTCTAAACGAAGCGGTTTGGGTCCTTGATGAAGGAATCGGGACCGCTGCAGATATCGATAAAGCTATGAAGATGGGTGCAAACCATGCAATGGGACCATTAGAGCTTATTGACCTGATTGGGCTTGATATCCATTTAGCTAAAACAGAGACCCAGTACAGCAAGATAGGGGATGCCAGATATCGTCCCTGCTACCTGCTGAAAAAGATGGTAGCCGCCGGATATCTCGGGCGCAAGGTTGGTAAAGGTTTCTACGATTACAGCCAGAATCCGCCTGTTCCCACAAGACTATAAGCAGGGGCTGCCGGGCTGATCATACATAAGGACGGCCCGGCAGCTTATCAAACAAAATGATTAAATAAGACGAAGGGGGAGAAAGATGAATTTTAGTTTAACACCGGAACAGGAAGCCGTAAGAGGAATGGTCGCAGAATTTACTGCACAGGAAATTGCTCCTTATGCACCCGAATGGGATCAGGAAGAGACTTTCCCTGCGGAGGCTGTAAAAAAGATGGGCGAACTGGGTATATTCGGAACCGCTTTACCCGAACAATATGGAGGAAGCGGGCTGGATGCTATCTGTCACGCAATTGTTGCCGAGGAATTAGGCAAGGGATGCTCCACCATCAGGGGAATTTATTCCGTACAGGTTTCTTTGGTTGCCAAAACTATTGCCGCTTTTGGAACTGAAGAGCAAAAGGATAAATATCTGCCCGGGATGGCTGCAGGTAAATTGTTTGGATGCTTCGGCCTCACAGAGCCTAATTCGGGAAGCGATGCGGCAGCCATGCTGACCAGCGCTGTAGAGGATGGAGACTCCTACATACTTAACGGTAACAAAATGTGGATTACCAATGGTGGGATCGCGGATGTGGCCGTAGTATATGCGAAAACGGATAAAAGCGCCGGAGCAAGAGGGATAACGGCATTCCTGGTAGATAAGGGGACGCCCGGCTTCTCGACAAAGGATCTTCACCAGAAAATGGGGCTTAGAGCTTCAAATACAGCCGAACTCATTTTGGATAACTGTCGGGTGCCTAAGTCAAACATATTAGGACCTATAGGAAAGGGCTTTACAGTAGCTATGTCGACCCTTGATAACGGTCGTTTTACGGTAGCGGCTGGCTGTGTAGGAAGTGCTCAGGCGGCCTTGGAAGCGGCGGAAAAATATGCAAAAGAGCGCATACAGTTTGGTAAGCCCATCGCGGCGCATCAGCTGATTCAGCAGTTAATTGCAGATATGTTGATTGACATTGAATGCGGAAGACTATTGGTATACCGTGCAGGTCACGTCAAGAATCTCGGTTTGAGATCTACGAAGGAAGTCTGCATGGCCAAGTATTTCTGCAGCGAGATGGTGAACAGAGTAGCTTACAAAGCAGTTCAGGTCTTTGGCGGATATGGTTTCTCAGAAGAGTATCCGGTGGAAAGAATCTACAGAGATGCCAGAATAAATACGCTGTATGAAGGAACTTCACAGATACAGCAGCTCATTATCGCCAATATGGAGCTTGGAATTCCGGCCTTTGTATGATGCATGTTATCGTCATAAGGAGGTGAATTCGCTTGTTCAAAATGTTAATTTATGAAAAAAAAGGCAATATAGGCTATCTCACAATAAACCGCCCAAACGAAATGAACGCCCTTTCTAACGCATTGGTGGAAGAATTTGACCGTGCCTTGCAAATGATTGAAGAGGATGATGAATTAAGGGTTCTGATTTTGACCGGGGCAGGAGAAAGAGCTTTTATGGCCGGGGCTGATATAAAGGAGTTACAGCAAAGAGATTTCGTCCTCGGGCGAAAGCATACTAAATCGAGGCAGCAGTTATACAACAAAATAGTTGAAATGAAAATACCTGTGATAGCGGCGATAAACGGATTTGCTTTAGGTGCGGGATTAGAGCTTGCGATGGCTTGTACATTAAGGGTCGCCTGCGAAGAGGCAAAGCTTGGCACGCCCGAGATCAATTTAGCTATTATTCCAGGTGACGGCGGGACGCAGCGTCTGCCCAGACTCATCGGTTTCGGCAGAGCCATGGAAATGGTTCTTACGGGTAATTTTGTGGATGGAACAGAGGCATATCGCATAGGATTGGTAAATAAAGTGGTCCCAAGAGAGCAATTGATGGATACTGTGAACGAGCTGGCAAAAAAATTGGCGGCAAAAGCGCCTTTTGCATTGCAGCTTGCCAAGGAGGCAGTCAATCGTTCATTGGAAACAGGTATATATGAAGGACTCGCTCATGAATCCTATCTGCATGCTTTGGCCTGTGCTGCAGAAGATAAGAAGGAAGGCGTCGCAGCTTTTCTCGAAAAACGAAAACCGCAGTATACGGGACGTTAAAAAAATTTTTTGATTCCTCTATTTACCGTTAATAGATTCTCTTAATCGGCACATAATAATTGCCGAGGAGGGATTAAAAGATGAATCAGAAGATAAACAACCGGAATGATTGGTCTGATATCAACGACTTCAGAAACGCAGAAAACGCAAAAGGCAAGCAGGAGAGGCAGGAAAAGCAGGAACGCATAAACAAGCAAAACCAGCAAAACCAGCAGAATCAGCAGAACCAGCAGAATCAGCAGAATCAGCAGAATCAAAAGGTAAACCAGCGTGAGAAAAACGACTGCAAGGAAGAGGCCGATTATTAATCAAACAGATACCGGCAAAGAGAAGAAATGCTGCGTCAACTAGTTGGCGCAGCCCCTTCCTCTTTTCAATCTCTCCATTTCGATACGGGGCGGGGACTTCCCGCTCTTTTATTATAAGTTTAAACGAAATTGACTCGTTGCAAGCCCATGAAGGTGCAGGAATTGTATCCTGTTTTCCCGGCAGGAAGCCCTAAGCGGCACATAAAACTGACGTTGCTATATAATGGTCCGTGTATTATAATATAACAGTACAGTTTTAAAGGGTTGATAATGCGGGAGGATGCGCAAATGACTGAGCACATTGACGAATCCAAGGAAGAAAAAAAAGATTCGGAATTTGTTTGGAATGTCTATGATTTCCCGAAACAAAAAAAAACAGAAGACATTAAGTTTGAATGGGGGCCAGGCGAGTTCAATAAAGTTTCTGATAAAGGAATTTTAGAAGAAGAGATCGAAGAGGCCGACAGATATTTTTCATTTAAAATAGAGGATGAAGAATTTCAGGAAAAGCTGGATAGTGAACTTGAAAAGATGCCTTTAGCCGGCCAGGCCGTCAAAGAGGAAGATGTCGTAAGACACAATGCGACAGTATCTGATCCTGAACCCTGTCAAAAAGAAGAGGCTTCGGGGCCTTTGAAGAAACCTGTTATAGAGGATCCCGAAGAAGAAGCAGTTGAAAGACCGGGAGCCACCCTTTGGTTTGAAAACATCACACAAACAAAAAAGAAGAAAAAAGGCCACCGTGTCAAAAGATGCATCCTTTTTGTTGTAATTGTACTTTTGGCGGCGGAGGCGACAGTCCTGGGCATAAAATATTTTTGGCCTGACAGCGTTGCAGCCGCTAAAGTTACAAAAGGGCAGATAGCCATTGTGACCGCAATTGATTCTTTTAAAGATTCGGTTTTGGGGGCATTTGGCGATTGGGACAGAGGGCTTCCGGTTGATTCGGATAAAACGGGGGATGAAAATGACGAAGATCCAACCAGCGGTGAAGCCGAACCCCCAAACCCCGGGCCGGATCCAAATCCTTCTTTGGACAAGGCTGCCTTAGTAGAATCGGTGCTTACATATAATAAGAATATAAAAACAGTCAGATCAAATGAAGATCTGTCTTATGTCGACGGCAAGGATTACGGCAAAGAGGATGTGAACAGCTCCGTGCCCCTTAAGTACAATATACTTGAAATTGAAAATAACGGGTCTTTTTTGTACATAGATAAAGAAATCGTGGCAACGCTGATCGCTTTTGATTCAAAATGGATAGATTATGTGAACGGGGGAAGCCGCGACGCAGTTGAGCTCACTAAAAAGGACAGCCGGGCATACCGGAATGTAACTACGTTTTCGAAAGTGGGTAAAGTAAAGCAGACTTTTGAGCTTTTAGAAATCGGAGAGCTTCGCAAAGGTGAAAATGCATATTATGCATGGACATTTGAGAAAATAAAGGAAGAAAGGGGCGGGAAGACAATAAACAAATGCTATAATTGGATTTATTGTCTGGAGCCTCTAGATGGAACATTTAAAATATCAGACTACTTCGGCTATAAACGATAAGAAGTTGTTATTAATTTTGAAGGAGGCATGATGGCAACAAATTCGAATTTCAGGCGCGAGGATATTAATTCGCGTAATATCGCTTTTTCTCGCTCCAGAACCACCATAGAAACAGCTTTCTATGGAAATAATGTAAGAAAGGTTCTTAATCTTAAAGAAGTTTATAATATGGCAAAGTCCTCAATCGGAACAATTGAACTTGACATGCCGGTATTTCAGCCGGAATCAATCGGCCTTCCCGAGGGATCAAAAATTTTATTGTTTAACGATGGTGAAACAGTTGGAAGGTTTGCGGGATCCAGAGTTATATCGGGAGAAAAAGATGTCGTTGAAGATGATTATGCCGCCATATTGAGGGAGGCGGTTTACCGCATAAGATATAAAAAAATGCTTCATACGGAGGCTTATATCGGTCTTGATTCCGACTTTATGGTTAAGGCTAACCTGTTGATACCCGAAACATATGAGAATACTCTTTACAACTGGCTTTTAAATTTCCAATACAGGAACGATCATTACGATAACATGTATCTTAATTCAAAGAGATTGGGTGATGAACCGGATATATTCATTTTTTCAGATCCCGACTGGAAGGATGAAAGATATCCCGACGGACTTGCCTTTTTTGATCCTAAGCATAATTGCGCCGCACTTTTAGGTCTTCGTTATTTCGGTGAGCATAAAAAAGGAACTTTGACCATTGCCTGGGGGATAGCCAACAGAAGCGGCTATGTATCCTGCCACGGCGGATTAAAAATGATAACGGGTAAAGGCGGCAATAAACATGTGATGGGGATTTTCGGGCTTTCAGGCTCCGGGAAATCGACACTCACCCATGCTAAGCACAACGGAAAATACGATGTGACTGTGCTTCACGATGATGCCTATGTGGTATCCTTAGAAGATGGGTCGTCTGTGGCTCTGGAGCCCTCATATTTTGACAAGACACAGGATTATCCTCTCACATCCCCCGACAACAAATATCTTATCACCATGCAGAATTGCGGGGCCACTCTGGATAAGGACGGGAAAATGGTACCTGTGACAGAGGATATAAGAAACGGCAATGGACGTGCGATAAAATCGAGGCTTTGGGCAACAAATCGTGTAGATAAATTAAGCGAGCCCATAAGCAGCATTGTTTGGCTTATGAAGGATAATGCGCTTCCTCCTGTATTAAAGATTGAGGATCCTATTTTGGCTTCGGTACTGGGTGCCTGTTTGGCCACAAAACGAACCAGTGCAGAAAAGCTGCTTCGCGGCGTAGATCAGGACACTTTAGTTTTTGAGCCCTATGCAAATCCATTCAGGACTTATGCTCTTTCAGAGGATTATGATAAATTTAAAGGGCTTTTCCTTGACCGCAGAGTGGAATGCTATATTATGAATACAGGGCACTTTTTAGATAAAAAAATTCCTAAGGAAATAACAATTGGACTGATAGAGAAAATTGTAGAAGGGGGGCGGGATTTTCATTCCTTTGGATCACTGAAAGGAGTGAAGACAATCGAGGTTGACGGATTTGTTCCGGATTTTCAAGATGAAGATTATGTGGAACTGTTGATGAACAGCATAAAAAACAGACTTGATTATCTGGAATCGCTTGAGGAATTGACTTCAGGCAGAGATGCGCTGCCGGAAGAAGCTTCCGGGGCTTTGCGAAGACTCTTAGGATAAACTGATGGTATAAATTCCGGGAAGCATAGAAATAAATGTATTTGTAAGTACGAAAGTACGGAAGAAAGGGTGATATCTTGAAAAAAGGCAGAATTGGATTGATGGCCGTTATCATAGTTATTTTGATAATTGCGGCCGGTTTCGGGGCCCTGATAGGATTTATAACCGATTTCCTGTGGTTCCGAGAACTGGGTTATACCAGCGTATTCTTTAAAAAGCTTTTTACCCAGTTAGAGCTTGGAATACCGACATTCCTGATCATTACGCTGCTTTCATATCTGTATCTGCTTGTTCTGAAAAGAAGTTATTACAAGCGTGTTGATACGGTAGATACAGCGACGGTCAGCGAGAAGAACATTAACCGAATCGCCCTGGGATTAGGCGCAATTTTTGGGGCCATGGTTACCATGACTGCGGTCACGGGTCTTTGGTTCGAAGTATTAAAATTTATAAACAGCACGGATTTCAGCATCAAGGATCCCATATTTAATCTGGATATTTCCTTTTACATTTTCCGTCTGGAATTCATTACCCAGGTTAATAAAATTCTTCTCGGAATTATTGTTGCATTTGCTTTAATCAGCCTCATCTATTATTTAATTCTGATGTCGTTTAGAAGGCCTAAGGTTTTCGAGCAGGTGGAATCCGAATATGATGATGAGGAAGATCAAAGGTACACAGGGAATCTCGGCGGCAGTGGCTTTGGTTTGTTCGGGGACGTTATCAACAACGCCTTCGGAGGGAAATTCAAAGGCTTTAACGGTCCCGGAGGTCCTCAAAGGGGCGGGGTGCAGCTGGATAAGGAAAACCTGAAGCAGCTTGTAGCCATATCCTCAAAACAATTAAAGGTATTGGGCGTAATCTTTTTCCTCATGGTCGGCGTGAACTTCTGGCTGAAGCAGTACACCCTGCTTTATTCAAGGACGGGAGTGCTGTATGGGGCCGGGTTCACAGATATCAATGTAACTTTGTGGATGTATCGGATACTGATTGCCCTCTCAGTTGTTGCTGCGATAACCTTTGTGATCGGGTTCCAAAAAAAGAGTGTTAAAACGGCGCTTGCAGTGCCGCTTGTCATGATACTTATATCCCTTGCAGGAGCGGGGGCGGCAAGTTTAGTGCAAAACTATGTTGTTTCTCCGGATGAAATCAACAAGGAATCTCAATATCTGCGAAGCAATATTGA
>CAZHBR010000064.1:0-7727 GCA_964530755.1 uncultured Oscillospiraceae bacterium
CGCCGGAGACGTTTGGCTTTGAGTCGGAAGGAGATAAATCGGAAATGATCGCCGATCCCTGTTCCGGCTGTGACGCCTGTCGTCGAGCCTGTCCGACCGGCGCGATTCGGTCCGATCTTGACCGCCCCCTTCTTCGAACGCTTGACGCGAGCCGCTGTCTGAATTATTGGACGCTGGAAGATCGCGGGGAGTCCTTGCCGGAAGAGGTCCGCGTCAATCTTGGTGGACGACTGGTCGGCTGCGACGCCTGCCGGTTGGCCTGTCCAAAAAATCGGGACGCGGGACGGCCTCTCTCCTTTTTTCTCCCGCGCCAGGCGGTTTGCCAGATGACGGCCGAGGAATTTGACGCCCTTTTTTCCGAAACACCGGTCGAGCGGGTCGGATTGGAACGCCTCAAGCGAAACGCTCGGGGAAAACGATAACCTTTCCGCCGTTCGCGGAGGCGGAAAACGCGTGGAATACCCTCCGCCTATCGCGCTAGCGACGATCCGCCTTTTCCCTTTTTTTCAAATCCCCGATGGAGGCGGGGAATCGCAAAAAGTGGCTTTGTGCAGAGCCCTGTCTTTCAGACCGAGGCTTCTTCTTCTGGATGAACCTACAGCCAACATAGATCCTTCTACAACCGCGGAGCTGGAACGGATGCTAATGCAGATAAATAAGAATGAGGGGACCACTATACTCATCATTACTCATAATTTGGCTCAGGCAAAAAGGCTTTGCGACCGTGTAGTATTTCTAAACAAGGGCAAATTAGAAGAAGCCGGCCTTACAAACGATCTGTTTGGCTCACCTGAAAACCCCTTAACACGCCGATTTATTGACGGAGAATTGCTGTTATGAAGCTGTTAAAAGTAGATACAATCAATGAGATCCAAGACAAACTGGATGATTATTTTTCCGTCTTGAAAAAACAGTCGGAATGCATCGATCTGGAGAAGGCCTGCGGGCGTTATCTGGCAGAGGATATTTTCGCAGATATGGACCTGCCTTCTTTTAAAAGATCTGTAGTAGACGGTTACGCGGTGCGAGGTGCCGATACATTTGGTGTAAGCGAAAGCGTACCGGTGTTTTTGAACGTTGCAGGTGTAGTGGAGATGGGGGAGGCCGCCGAATTCAAAATTCAGGCAGGTGAGGCGGCATACGTACCTACAGGCGGAATGATCCCGGAGGGGGCCGATGCCATGGTGATGATTGAGCATGTGGAACATCTTACAGAGGAACTCATCGGTGTCGGGAAGCCTGCAGCACCGAATTCTAATCTGATAAATATAGGGGATGATTACAAGAAGGATGATCTTTTTTTTAGAAAGGGGCATCGGATCCAGGTTAAGGACATAGGCCTTCTGGCTTCCTGCGGGAAAACCGAGGTGCACGTTTACAGGAAACCCAGGCTCAGTATTCTATCAACAGGCGATGAGCTTGTGCATCCTTCAAAAAACCCCTCCCTCTGCCATATAAGGGATATTAACGCCTATGCGATCGCCGCCTTTGCAAGAGCCGCTGGAGCAGAGGTATTATCTATGAAGATAATCTCCGATGATTATGAAATATATCGTAAAGAAGCGGAACAGGCATTAAATCAAAGCGACCTCCTCATAATATCCGGGGGAAGCTCGGCGGGAAACAAGGATATGACTGCTCGGGTAATCGATTCTCTTGGCAGCCCCGGTGTGATAACGCATGGTTTGGCTATAAAACCGGGAAAGCCCACGGTTGTGGGGATATTTGAAAATGATGAGACAACCAAATGCGCTGTCGGTCTTCCGGGCCATCCTATGTCGGCGATAATCGTATACGATGTTGTTGTAAACAGGTTTTTGAAAAAATATTATCTTGGTAATACAGACCCTTTAGAGGTAATTTCAGCTGAGGTGACGGAAAATGTTCATGCTGGGGAAGGCAGAGAAACGTATCAGCTGGTAAGTTTGAAAAAAGCAGAGGATGAGCATAAGCGGATAAAATTGCTTGCAAAGCCCGTCAGAGCAAAATCTGGATCCATCTCCCAGCTAATGCGGGCAGACGGATACATCGTGATTGGAACTGATTCTGAAGGGGTGGAAAAGGGACAATCCGTAGAGGTCGTTTTGGTGGCGAAAGGATATTAGAAATCATGGGGCATGAAGAAGAGAGGCCGATTAGAAGGCGCTACTTATCAAACACTGATATCGATGAGGCAATAGATCTTTATCTTGGACATCTACACGATGTAAGGGATGCTGTTTTAGTGGAGACGGTGGATGTCAGGGATGCATTAGGCCGCATTACGGCGAAACCCGTTTTCGCAAGGATTTCTTCACCTAATCATAACGCCGCCGCTATGGATGGCATAATGGTAATTGCCGAGCGCACTTATACTGCTAGCGAAGCTGATCCTGTTACACTTTTTTTGGGAAAGGATTTTGACTACATTAACACCGGTCATTTAATAGTCGAACCTTATGACAGCGTAATAATGATAGAGGACGTTGTGGAGCTTGGCGGGGATGCTGTTAGCGTTACCGTTCAGGCTTCCCCCTGGCAGCACATTCGCCCTATAGGCGAGGATATAGTGGCAGGGGAAATGATACTGCCTGAAAAGCATAAGATAAGGGCGATGGATATCGGTGCGGTGTTAAATGGCGGTGTTGTCGATATAGATGTCTATGAGCGGATTCGGGTGGGTATTATGCCTACCGGAAATGAAATTATCGATGAGTATGAAAGCCTGTCGGCGGGCCAGTCTTTTGATACTAATTCATGGACATTCAAAGGCATTGTGGATACGTGGGGCGGGGTGGCAGAGCGGATCTCCCCCGTTTCTGATGATTATGAACTGTTAAAAAAAGCCCTTACTGAGCTACTAGACAGGAACCATATCGTAATAATTAATGCAGGCTCTTCTGCGGGAAGCAAGGACTATACTGCAGACATCATCGAAGAGCTGGGCGAATTATATCTTCATGGACTTGCCATCAAGCCCGGGAAGCCGACAATACTGGGATGTGTCAAAGGAAAACCTGTCATCGGAGTTCCCGGCTATCCCGGATCTGCTTTCTTAGCTTTTCTTGAGATTGTAGGTCCTGTTTTCAGGTGGCTGCAAAGGACAAAGATGCCGAAATCATCCAGGATGACAGCTGTCGTATCTCGAAGGGTTGTATCATCTTTGCAGCATAGGGAATACATCAGGATTAAGCTTGGGAAGGTCGGGGATAAACTTATCGCCACTCCATTGCAAAGGGGTGCGGGGATAACGATGTCCCTTGTCAGGGCCGACGGGTTATTAATTGTTCCACAAAACAGTGAAGGCTTCGAAGCGGGCGAAAAGGTTTCAGTAGAGTTAACAAAGGATATCGATGCGATTGAAAATACGATAGTATCTATCGGAAGTCATGATCTTATCATGGATTATATATCGAGTCTGTTGGAAAAAATGGATGAAGGACCAGGGAGAACCGGCTTTCATCTTTCCTCTGCCCATGTGGGAAGCATGGGCGGAATATTGGCCTTGTCCAGAGGTGAGGCACATATTGCCCCCATTCATCTTTTGGATGAGTCTACTGGGCAGTATAATTCCCCTTATATTGAGCGGTACCTGAAGCATGAAAAGGTCAAACTTATAAAAGGTGTAAAACGGCAGCAGGGTTTTATTGTGGCAAAGGGGAATCCCAAAGACATCCGCAGAGTGGAAGATTTAGTCGATAAGGACATCTCATTTGTCAATCGCCAGAAGGGATCCGGAACACGTATTCTTACGGACTACCTTTTAAAGCAGTCAGCGATTGACAACAATCTCGTTAAAGGGTATGAAAGGGATATGACGACTCATATGGCCGTGGCCGCCGCTGTGAAAAGCGGCACGGCTGATGCAGGGGTCGGCGTTTATTCTGCTGCACACGTTATGGATCTTGATTTTATCCCTATTGGGTATGAAGAATACGATTTCGCCGTACCGGAACGATATCTTGAAACCGATATGATAAAGGCTTTTATAAAGGTGCTGGAAAGCGAGGATTTTTTGAATATACTTCGCGATTTGGGAGGCTATGCCCTGGCAAAATAGGAGAGGAAAGAAAAGGTGCTTGAAGATCGCTATCTCAGAAATATGGACACCTTTACAGTTGAGGAAAACCTGAAATTCAAAGATTTTAAAGTGTGTGTCATCGGGTGCGGCGGTTTAGGCGGTTATATTATTGAAGAGTTGGGACGGCTTGGAATCGGAAGGATAACCGCAATTGACAGTGACATTTTTGATGAAACAAATCTCAACCGTCAGCTTTTTTCGACTGTAAATCAAATTGGAAAGCATAAGGTTGATGCTGCATTTTTGCGCATGAAGGAAATCAATCCTGACGTTGAACTCATACCTGTTTGTACGATGCTAACCGATACAAACTGCGCAGATTTGATAAGGGATAACGATTTAATAGTGGATGCTTTGGATAACATCCCGACAAGGTTGTTGCTTGAAAGATATTGTGAAGAATTGAAAATACCGCTTGTCCATGGGGCGATATCCGGTTGGCATGGACAGGTCCTTGTGGTTTATCCGGGTGACAGAACTCTTTCAAGCCTTTATTCCGATGATTCGAAACAGGGGGATGAGGTTTGGGAGGGGAACCCATCCTTCACTCCCGCGGTAGTTGCTTCCATTCAAGCGGCTGAATCCGTAAAGGTACTGCTGAACAGGGGTAAAATTCTTCGCAAAAAGCTTTTGTCTATAAATCTTCTTGAGCATGAATACGATATGTTTGATTTATGAGTTAATTTTTCCCGTTAACAGATATTCCATGCACATGCACCATGATTAACTACATTGAAGCCTCTTTTCTTTGCATGTTTTACGAGCCCTTTGTTATAGGTTCCGGGTTGAAACCAGACGTAAGGGAACATCGCAGGATCCATTTTTTTAAGGTGATCTGAAATAATTTCTGCAGGGATCACGAAATCAGCGCATTCAGGGGTTTCAGGCAGGGATTCAAGATTATTGTAGCATTTAGTCCATCATCTGTTTTTTCATATATAGGATTAACCGCATAGGCTTCATATGAAAAATATTTAGATTTCTTAAGAGAAGGAACTTAATATTACGTCTGATTACAAATAGACGGTTGTGCTATCAATATTTTTGATCGTGATTAGGCTTATTTGTGAATGTCTTAAATATGAATCAGAAATAGATAAAAAGAATGAATATCATAAACATCTCGAGGCGCTGTTCTGTTAAGCAATGCGACAATTTTGCATGTAATTGATTTCAATTATTGATTTGATATTAGCGAGGGCAAAAAGCATCCAATCCTCATGTAGAACAAAATGCTCTGAAATACTATCCTTTTGTGCAATTCCTGGAATGATTATTCTTAGGTATGCTCGAAACATTCCTTAAAAGGGTTGTTTTGCGTAAAAGGCTGTCCACGGATATATAGCCGATTCTAAGAAAATCATAAAGAACCTTATATGTTACGCCAAAAGAAGAAAAGTGCTAAATCGAGTGCAGGAATATAAGCCATATGAAGTCTTTTTAGTAGGCCTTTAGTGCACTATTTTGATACTGAATTTAGATTATAACCAGTGATTACTGCTACATTCTTAGTTGTTAAAACATTTGGACAGGGTATTGCCATAAAGTCAATCAAGTCATTTGGTTCTAGCTCTTTTATCTCGTATAGTTTTGCTGAAATGATATTGAAAAGGCCGAGGTGTTCTGTTTTATTTTCTGAGTTGCCAACAAACGCTTTGAAATCCGTTTGTCCTCAGTGCACCAGCAGTTAATATACGAATCCCAGTCTTGTGAATCCATCGCTTCGACGATGGTGCTAATTACAGAACTTGGCGTATCTTTATTGATTTGTGTAACATCTGCATTAGCTGTCTGTGCCGCGATAATAAGATACGTCCCTTTTTCTAAAGAGGATACATCGTATTCCTTTCCTCGCAGGAACTCAATAGCGGTAGTAAAAACATGTTATTTTGGCACTGGATTTTGAAATTCTTCATAATCGGACTGATTGAAGCATTCCCCTGTTTGTATTATGTGATAGATGCAAACAAGCAACATTCTTGAAATTGCGATAGCTTTAAAGGTCATACCACGATCTAAGCAGCTTTGTATCTCAATGCGCTTATCAGGGGTTAGATGCTTGTTCTTTTGTGGATTTAAGGATGACATTTTTCTTGCCCCTTTTATGCGAGACAATTTTCATACTTAATTCTATCATAATATCCTTCTTAGATTAAATTCTATCACCGCATCCACTATGGAACCTACTTTGGGAATCTACTTTCAAAGAGGATGTCATAAAACAGGGTAAATCAATATTGAAAAATTTCGTTCCTTATGCTAAAATATCAGGGTACTCATGCTCCCGTAGCTCAGGGGATAGAGCGTCGGTTTCCTAAACCGTGCGTCGGACGTTCGAATCGTCTCGGGAGTGCCAGGCGCTTGGCATATTCACTTAGAATATGCCGGGCGTTTTTTAGTGAAAATAAAAAACGTATAAGCGCCATACGGGTGGGGACAGGTCCCCCCCGTATGCCCCCCCGAAGCAGTAAATTATCGAATGGAAGCGATTATTCGAACGTACGACAAGATAGGGCTTGGGGAAGAAATTCTTCCCCATTAGAACATAGTGGATTACCCCTTCGGGGGTGACAGGGTCGCAGGACCCG
This sequence comes from uncultured Oscillospiraceae bacterium, assembly GCA_964530755.1. Taxonomy (GTDB): domain Bacteria; phylum Bacillota; class Clostridia; order Peptostreptococcales; family Anaerovoracaceae; genus CAYRNC01. Next base: position 6,649 of record CAZHBR010000064.1, read on the forward strand.
CCAAGAGGGGGCAGAGCCCCCTATGGAGTGCACCATGTGCGCGAAGGATGTTCGAATCGTCTTTGGAGTGCCAGGCGCTTGGCATATTCACTTAGAATATGCCGGGCGTTTTTTAGTGAAAATAAAAAACGTATAAGCGCCATACGGGTGGGGACAGGTCCCCCCCGTATGCCCCCCCGAAGCAGTAAATTATCGAATGGAAGCGATTATTCGAACGTACGACAAGATAGGGCTTATCGGCATAGTGAGCCCAAGAATTTATCTGCCTTCGGCGGAATGTTACTAAGTTTTCGTTGTCTTCCAAAGACTGCTACTATGACGATACCGGCCGTCAGACCCATATTGAAGGTCCGCGGCAGCAGGGTATGTGTCCACATCAGAATTTACCTCCGTTTTTCATCGATCAGATGTTGCAGTTCTTGTGTTTCCTTCCTCGACAGCTTCCTTCTCATTGTAAAAGCTGCTAGAAATTGTGGCAAAGATTCGTTAAAAGGCAGTAAACTGGTGGGGGATGCTGGTGCGAAGATTATATCTTGCACAATGTTTTGCGCGGAGCTTTTAAGCATCAATTGATAAAAATTTGAACTTAAATAGAAAATGCATTCTTTAAGCTAAGTCAAGGAGTTCAAAGAAAACAGGAAGTCCGAAAATATACGGCGAATGGTATTTTCCTGTTATTTGTGAAGATTCAGTAAGTAGCCGCCTGAATTAGCTATGTTAAAAAAGAATTATTTTGGAAGAAACCCCATTGAATAGCGATATGGGAATTATATCTCCACTGAATTTCAGTAAATTATGAAAATTAAGAATTTGGTCTTGACACTATAACGGTTATAAGGTTTAGCATGTATTTAGGAATGTTATACGATCTAAAGTTTAATGAAAGCCCGCAGTATTTTTTTCAGGTTATTCGATCAGGCGGGGAAACAATTTATAAACAACAGATGAAATCGCGCTAAAAGGAATTGCGGGAAATTATCTCACATGTGTTTGTTATCGGTTGATTCCTGATCGTCATTAAGAAAGGAGATACTATGGGACGTTATTTATACTATTTTCCAATAATATTTATCGTTTTG
>CAZHBR010000065.1:0-3881 GCA_964530755.1 uncultured Oscillospiraceae bacterium
TGTAGGGGATATGCAGGTCGGAAGGGTAATAGCAAGGCCGTTTGTTGTGGAAAGCGACGGTACATATATTCGTACATCCGATCGCAAAGATTACTCCGTTTCACCAGGAGAGGATACACTTTTAGATCAGGTTAAAAAAAGCGGCAAGGTCGTTTATGCCATAGGGAAGATCAGCGATATATTTAACGGCAAAGGTATAACGGATGCTGAGCATACAGTGAGCAATCAAGACGGTGTAGAAAAAACCATATCTGCTATTAAAAAGAATTTTGGGGGACTTATCTTCACCAATCTTGTAGAATTTGATTCAATTTACGGGCATAGAAGGGACAGCATGGGCTATGCAATATGCCTGGAGGAATTTGATGCCCGGCTGCCCGATATTCTATCTGCGATGAAGGATGAAGATATATTGCTTCTTTGTGCCGACCATGGCAATGATCCGGGCTATAAGGGCTGGGATCATACAAGGGAGTATGTGCCATTGCTCATTTTTGGGAAATCGATCAAGGCAGGAGTAAATCTTGGCACAGGAGATACTTTTGCTGATATTGCTGCAACCGTTGCCGAATATCTTGAGGTGGGAAATACGTCGACAGGAACCTCCCATTTATTTAAGTTATTAAAAAGGACGGCAGTCATGAACATGTACGATATTATATATAAAAAAAGAGAGGGAAATCGACTTTCGCGCAAGGAGATTGAATTTTTCGTGCTCGGGTACACAAATAGCAGCATTCCCGATTATCAGGTGGCCGCTTTGCTTATGGCAATTCATTTTCAAGGGATGGATGAGGAAGAAACCTGGTGGCTGACAGATGTTATGTGCCGATTCGGGGATATGGTGGATCTTTCACCCATACAGGGAATAAAGGTTGATAAGCACAGCACAGGAGGGGTGGGGGATAAAACTACACTCATTGTCGGTCCGTTAGCGGCGGCTTGCGGTGTTTTCGTAGCTAAAATGTCTGGACGCGGACTGGGCTTTACCGGGGGAACCGTGGATAAACTGGAATCAATACCCGGCTTTAGGACGGTGCTTGAAACAGAGGAATTTATCAATTTGGTGCGGAAAGAGGGCTTGTCGATAGTAGGGCAGTCTGACAGGGTTGCGCCGGCAGATAAAAAGATTTATGCGCTTAGGGATGTGACGGCGACGGTCGATAATACAAGTCTGATTGCGGCAAGCATAATGAGCAAAAAGCTTGCATTGGGCAGCGATGCGATCATACTTGATGTAAAATGCGGAAACGGAGCCTTTATGAATGATTATAAATCGGCCCTGGATCTTGGGCAGATGATGGTTGATATAGGGAAGGCAGCCGGTAAAAAGACCATTGCCCTCATTACCGACATGAATCAGCCTCTGGGTCTTGCTGTGGGTAACAGCATGGAGGTCGTTGAAGCTATAAATACGTTAAAAGGGTGCGGCCCTGCAGATATTACGGAGCTTTCGCTTAGGCTTTCGGGATATATGATATATGCAGGAGAAAAGGCTGTTACCCCTGAAGAAGGTCGGTTAAAAGCGGAAGAATCCATAAAAAGCGGTGCAGCTTTGGAGCGTTTGGAATGTTTTATTAAAGGTCAGGGAGGAAATCCTGAGGTGATAAACAATTATGCTTTGTTTCCCAGCGCCGCCTACCGTAAAGAAGTTGTCGCCCAGACAAAGGGTTACATAACCGGAATAAAATCGGACATAATCGGACATGCTTCTTCGCACGCGGGTGCGGGGCGGGAAAAAAAGGATGATAGTATCGATTTGGCGGCGGGGGTGGTATTAAAACAAAAAATAGGCGATTATGTGTCAAAAGGGGAAACCCTGGCGATAGTACATGGCAACGATAAAATCAAAGTTCGTCGGGGGGCGGCGGAAGCTTCATATGCCTTTATTATAGGTGATGCGAAGCCTGCACAATCTCTTCTTGTAATGAATGTTATCGAATAGTTAAGTGGGGTTAACAATATGGAAAAATGGGAGGCAGGCATAATAACATCCAGCGATAAGGGTTTTGCCGGTGAGAGGAAAGATAAAAGCGGTAAGGTAATACGCGAAATTTTAGAGGGGGCAGGTTACCGTGTATCGGCGCAGACGGTTTTGCCGGATGAAAAGGAAGTCCTTTGCAAAGAGCTGATTCGGATGGCGGATGAATTAAGGCTCCATCTGATACTGACTACAGGCGGCACGGGATTCTCTCACAGGGATGTAACTCCGGAGGCCACAAAGGCTGTAATAGAAAAAGAATGCCCGGGCATAGCGGAGGCTATACGAAATTACAGTCTCTCCATAACACCAAACGCCATGCTTTCAAGGGGAGTTAGCGGGATAAGGGGAAGGACGCTGATAATAAATCTTCCCGGGAGCCCAAAGGCGGTTCAAGAGTCATTAGAATATATACTCAAGCCTTTGCTGCACGGTATGGAAGTGATGACGGGCGAAGCATCGGAGTGTGCCAGATGATAGATAATTACAGCAGAAAAATACACTATGCGAGGATATCGATTACCGACTTATGCAATCTGCGGTGCCGTTATTGCATGCCGGAAGCCGGTGTAACGAAAAAGGATTGCGGAGAGATTTTAAGAATTGAGGATTTCATATTCATTGCAAAGGCCTTAATCTCGCTAGGTATCGATAAGATAAGGCTCACAGGAGGAGAACCTCTTGTAAGAAGAGGCGTTATAACTCTTGTAAAAGCTATCGGGAGCATGCCGGGATTAAGGGATTTTGCAATAACCACTAACGGCATATTGTTGCCTGAATATGCAAAAGACCTCTATAATGCCGGTATGAAGCGCGCCAATATCAGCGTGGACACCCTTAAAAAAGATAAATATCGGGACATAACACGAGGCGGGAATCTTGAAGATGTGCTTGCGGGAATTAAAGCGGCGCTTGATGTGGGATTTAAGGTCAAGATTAATGTAGTGCTCATGAAAGGCTTCAATGAGGATGAGATTTCAGATTTCATCGATATAACAAGGGATAAACCTGTAGATGTCAGATTTATAGAATTGATGCCCTTTGCGGGTCAGCAGGACTTTGCCTATGGTAAATTTATTCCCGGTTCCGAAATTCTTCACAGGCACAATGACCTTATCCCTGTACCGGGGAATGATCCATCCGCGCCTGCAAACTATTATAAGCTACCTGAGGCTGTTGGGCGAGTCGGATTGATAGAGCCACTCAGCCACCGATTCTGCAGCCAATGCAACCGATTACGGATAACGGCGGACGGTCATATATTGAGTTGTCTGCACAGTAAAAAAGAAATTGATCTTAAAGATGCCCTTCACGATTTTGAAATGCTTAAGTCATTGATAATTCAATCAGTCAGGGAAAAACCCATGTCCCATCATTTGGATGAAGGCGAATTGATGGAAAGGGATATGGGCAATATCGGTGGATAGGGCTTAAGGAGGTATGGCGATGGGGGAATTTACACATATAAATAAAAGCGGCAGACCCAGAATGGTGGATGTAAGCGGCAAGGACATTACGAAAAGAGAGGCTGTAGCCTGCGGAGAAATATTTATGGCTCCTTCCACCCTTAGGAAAATAAAGGCGAAGGATATGAAAAAGGGGGACGTTCTGGCCGCAGCCGGACGTGATATCGATTTTGATGTAAAGGATGACAGGATTGAAATAACGGCAATTCTTTCCACCACAGGAAAGACAGGGATAGAGATGGAGGCTCTTACTGCTGTATCGGTAGCGGCTTTAACCCTTTACGATATGTGTAAATCTGTCGATAAAACCATGAAGATACAAAATATCAGATTGCTTTCAAAAAAGGGTGGACAATCCGGCGATTGGATTAGAAATAAATAAACGTGCGAAACCGTTATATGTTGAGGCTTAAATAAGAAATACTGAAAAGAAT
>CAZHBR010000065.1:3903-5632 GCA_964530755.1 uncultured Oscillospiraceae bacterium
AACCCGGTTTAGTCAGTTCGGCAAAAGGTGCAGTATTGCTTGATGCCGGAAGCGGTACATTTTTGTATGAAAAAAACAGCCACGATAAATTGCCGCCGGCCAGTATAACAAAGATTATGACGATGCTTCTTGTTATGGAATCAATAGAGAGGGGGCAGATTGATTTACAGGACATGGTCACCATAAGTGAAAGGGCGGCAAGCATGGGGGGAAGCCAAATGTATATGGAGGCTTCTGAACAGCAGAGTGTGGAAACTTTACTTGCGGGGATGGCTATTGCAAGTGCCAACGATGCTTGTGTTGCATGCGCAGAACACGTTGGGGGGACAGAGGAAATCTTCGTGGATATGATGAACAAAAGAGCGAAGGATTTAGGAATGAATGATACGCATTTTGTTAATACTAACGGGCTCCCCGCTGCCGACCACTATACAAGTGCTTACGATATTGGACTAATGTCAAAAGAACTTTTAAAGCACGAAAAAACCAAGGAATGGTTTACGACGTGGCAATCAACGGTCCTTGTAGGTCAAAAGAGTAAAAAGCAGACCGAATTAGGACTTACTAATACAAATCGGCTAATCAAACTGTATCCCGGCGCAAACGGCATAAAAACGGGATTTACTCAAGAGGCAGGTTATTGTCTTTCAGGATCGGCAACTAAGGGAGATTTGACTTTGATATCTGTGGTTTTGGGTTGCGACACTACAAAAAATCGATGGGCGGAGAGCATAAGACTTTTGGATTACGGGTTTGCAGCATATGACAGTACTAAGATCGCGACAAAAGGGGAGATTATTGGAACTGTGACTGTTGAAAAGGGTGAACCTTCATCTGTCAATGCCGTTGCGAAGGAAAATATAAGCCTGTTAGTTAAAAAAGGTGAGGCGGGGAAGATAAGCAGAGCGGCCGTTTTCTCCGAAAAATTGAAGGCTCCCCTTACTAAAGGGGAACCGGTGGGAGAGTTGATCGTTTATAAAGAGGAAAAGGAAGTGGAAAGGCATACTCTTGTGGCAGAGACAGGGGCTGAACGCGCGGGGATTTTTGAAATATATAAGCGCATTCTGAAAACCCTTGTATAATTTATAAAGGTCCCGAAGCATCGCTTCAGGACCTGATGTTTTATTTTAGATTCTCCGGGTTAAGGCATAAAAGTTCGGGAAGCACGAAAAGGCCGTCCTTTCTGATCAGCACATCATCAAAATAGATTTCCCCTCCTCCGTATTCGGGTCTTTGGATCATTACAAGATCCCAGTGTATTGCCGACTTATTATCGTTATTCGCATCCTCATATGCGCATCCGGGAGTCAGGTGGAAACTGCCTGCTATTTTTTCATCAAAAAGGGTATCCTTCATCGGATTTAAAATATATGGGTTTACACCTAGCGCGAATTCACCGAAATAGCGGGCTGATTCATCAGTGTTTAAAAGCTCGTTTATTCGTTTTGTATCATTTGCGGAAGCGTCGATTATCTTTCCGTCTTTAATTTCAAAACGTACGTTTTCGAATATGAATCCCGACTCCTCAGAAGGGGTATTGTAAGCGATGGTGCCATTGACAGATTCTCTTACCGGAGCAGTATACACTTCACCGTCGGGTATATTGCGTTCCCCGCTGCATTTGACCGCTCCTATTCCCTTGATAGAAAAGTTCAAATCTGTATCTTTGCCCGTTATCCGGACCTTATCTGTCCTATCCATAAGACTTACCAGGCTATCCATTGCTTTA
>CAZHBR010000065.1:5642-6324 GCA_964530755.1 uncultured Oscillospiraceae bacterium
TTTATCCATTTTCCCGTAATCCAGGGTGCACACTTTGAAATAGAAATCTTCAAAGTTTTCCAAACTGGTATTTGCCAGCTGGGCCATCGCGTTATTTGGGTATCGCAGCACTACCCATTTGGTGTGATCTACCCTTTGCCTCAGAACCGGGCGCATCAGCTTGGTATACATATTTTGCTGCGCTGTTGGAACATCGGCATGTTCGGAAGCATTTTCCGTTGCACGGATTCCGATATAGGCCTGCATTCCCTCCATCTGCTTCATTTGATAATCTTTCATAAATTCAAGCTGCTCTTCTGTACAGCCTAACAGTATTTCCCGCGATATGGAGGAGTCTTTAACTTCAACGTAGGGAAGGCCTCCGCAGGCGTAAACTTTTTTTATCACCTGTTTTACAAGTGTCTTTGCAGATTCACCGTCGTAGTGTATTAAAACCCGTTCGCCCTTTTGTACCTTACAGGAATAATGCACAAGGACCTCTGCCAACTTATCGATTCTGCTATCCATGTAATAATGTATCTCCTTTGTTTTGTTTGATAGGCTGATTCTACCATAAAAATGAAGATTCAGCCACTATTGCAATAAAGGTTGCTTTTGTTATTGTGCCATGCTTGAATTTCATTTTAAGTTCCGGATTAGGAGTTGAAACGGGAAGTTGCATTGAGAATTGTATTTAGCCGCT
>CAZHBR010000065.1:6334-7722 GCA_964530755.1 uncultured Oscillospiraceae bacterium
GCTTACCCTTTTAGAATTACAAAATGGACTTTTCTTTGATAATTTCCTAAACCCTCTCTTAGCGGAACTTACTTTTTAATTCAACCGTTATTGTGCCATTGCATCCAATATGTTACCCTATTTTCATATTATGAACCAAGGATATATGGCGGGAAAGGGCAAAAGATGAAGCACATATTCATATTAAATCCCATAGCAGGCAGAGCAGATGCGGAGGAACGGTTTCTTCCGTTAATTCTTAAAGCTGCAAAGGAAAGAAAAGTTGATTATTCAATACATAGAACTATCAACAAAGGTGACGGGTGCCGTTATGTTAAAGAGTACTGTTTGAAGAACCCGGGTACAAATGTGCGCTTTTATGCGGTGGGTGGTGACGGAACATTAAACGAGGTAGTCAATGGGGCATATGGATTTGACGGAGCAGAGGCAGCGTTTATCCCTGCGGGTACGGGCAATGATTTCGCCCGGGCTTTCACAAACTATAGGTATTTTAAGGACATAAAGCGTCAGATAGACGGGAAAGCCATGCTGATCGATCTCATAAAATATAACGATCGCTACTGCATTAATGTTTTAAATATTGGCCTGGATTGTCAGGTAGTAGCCGAGGTATTGCGGCTTAAAAAGAATCCGCTGCTTAAGGGTGCTTTAGCCTATGGTGCCGGTGTGGTTGCGGCCTTTATTAAAAACGAAGGATACAAATTAAATGTCAGTCTTGAGGATGGTAGAAGCTACGATGAACAGATGACATTGGTGGCTGTAGGAAACGGCTCCTACTACGGCGGTGGATTTAAGGGTTTGCCTATGGCAAAGCCCGATGATGGTCTTTTAGATGTCAGCATTATATTCAAGGTTCGGCGTTTAACTTTTGCAAGACTCATTGGAAAGTATCGCAAGGGCACCCATCTCAATCTGCAAAAAAATTTCATTTGTTACAGCCGGGGTACCACTTTAACTGTAGAATCAAAGGAAGGAATGAAAATATGTGTTGACGGAGAAATCGACGAAGCCCAGCATGTTAAGGTTACTCTAGAACCTGCCTGCATGGCATTCTGTGTACCTGCAGGCTGCGAACTTGCAAATTAATATTAAAAAAGAAAAAGATATGATAATTGAAAAAAAAGTGAGCCTGTGCTATAATCAATTTCGCTGTTTAGGCCTTTCATTTTGCAATATGCAAGATCTTTATTTTAAACAGATAGTGGAGAGATGTCCGAGAGGTCGAAGGTGGCAGTCTCGAAATAAATGGAGCTATTTGGAACTAAAGTTGCCCTAAACCATGATATACCGGGCTTTTGGAGGCCTGTAAAACTTAAAAATTTGCTTAGTTCTTTCCATCAGTTCTCTCCAATTTCCAGAGAATTTCTGAGGGCTGATGTTTAGAAATA
>CAZHBR010000066.1:0-7646 GCA_964530755.1 uncultured Oscillospiraceae bacterium
ACGCCGATATTTCCAAATCCCATCAGCCCGATTTTTGCTGTTTCATTTGTCATGATTGTTTCCTCCTATGTTTCATCTTATGGTATTATAATATGGGATGGCAGTTTGAACAAGCTATCAAATATGTAGATGGGCACATTATAAGGGTAGTGAAGCAAAAATTGATAAAAAATCATATATTGGACGTCGTTCTTGTTGAACCTGAGATACCCCCTAACACCGGAAATATAGCGAGAACCTGCGCGGCAACCGGTGTTAAACTTCATCTGATTGAACCTTTGGGGTTTTCAATCGATGATGCTCATATGAGGCGGGCAGGTCTTGATTACTGGTCATTTGTGGATGTTGAGGTTCATGGCAGCCTAGATGGATTTATAAAGAAATACCAGGGCAGCACTATGTATCTTGTTACGACGAAGGGCCTGAATATATATTCTTCGGTTAAATATGAAAGAGACAGCATGCTGATCTTCGGGCGGGAAACAAAAGGTCTGCCTCAAAATTTCATCGAAGCAAACCGGGAGCGTACCATACGAATTCCTATGGGCAGCGACACGAGGTTAAGATCCTTAAATCTGTCAAATTCTGTAGCTATTGTATTATATGAAGCGCTGCGGCAACTTAATTTTCCGGAACTGGCATGATCCTTTCCGGATTAAGGGGGGCAAATGTTTGTAATGGTGTTTCAAATCCTCGGCGGAGCGGGACTTCTGCTTTATGGAATTGAGATAATGAAAGATTCTCTGGAATGGATATCCCAGGGCCGAGGTCAAAAATTGCTCGAAGCATCCCGTAAGAATGCATTCACAAGCCTGCTTGCGGGTATAGCCGTGACCGCTATCAATCAGAAAAGCAGCGCAACTACAGTTATGGTTGCGGGAATGGTCAACGCCCAGATGATATCCCTTTTGGGGGCGGCGGCAATGATAATGGGGGCGAACATAGGAACTACAATTACAGCACAGATTTTAGCCTTCAGGCTGGAATATCTGGCACCCTGCATTGTGGGTATTGCCGCGGTTTTCTGGAAATATGCAAAGAATAAGCGCGTGGAGTACATTGCAGAAATTTTCATAGGCCTTGGCATTATGTTTATCGGAATGATCTTCATGGAAATGGGCTTTCAGGCCATGAAATACATTCCGGCTGTGCAAGGGGTAATAGAATCGGTGGAATCGGTGTCGATGCCCGCCTGCCTGGTGATCCCGCTGATCGGTCTTGCTATAGTGGTTTTGATACGAAGCAGCAGCCTTCTGACAGGTATAATGATTGCAATGTCGGCTCGCGGAATTTTGCCTCTTAAGCCTGCTGTTCTTCTGATTGTCGGCATAAATTTAGGAAAATGCGTAACCGGTTTTCGGACGGTAAAAGGTGCGACAAGGACAGCTAAAAGAGCTGCGGTTATAAATCTTCTTTATAATCTGATCGCTGCATCAATAGCTATTGTATTTTTCATGAACTATATCGTGTACGCTTTGGAGGTTATGGCGCCTTTAGATCTTCCCCGACAAATAGCAAATGCACATACGCTTTATAATCTGAGTGCCGTCATCGTATGTGCGCCGTTTATCAGCCTCCTCATATCTGTTTCAAACCGCATCATTCCATATAAAAAGGAAGAGAGAAGGATGGGGAATCTCGATGTCAGAATGCTTGACACCCCCGGCCTTGCCTTGGCGCAGGCCTACGGAGAGATTATAAACCTGGCAAAGCTTTCTCTAGAATGCTACGAAGCGAGTTTTCGCTGTATAGTCGAAAACGGCGGCCATCATTTGGAGCGCATAATGGCAACGGAGGATGTCATACTTCGTTTACAAAAGAAAATTGAGGTATATTTAGTGAAGCTTGCGCAAAAAAATATTACTAAGGATCAGCATGAGATTCTTAATCTTATGTTAGGTGCTTCAGGAGATATAGAGCGAATTGCGGATTTATCCATCAATATTGGTGAATTATCGGAATTCAAGAAGGAGAACAGCATAACCTTCAGCTGGGATGCAATGAAAGAAATGTCGGCATATCACGATAAGATCCAAGATGCACTTAAAGGCGTGCTGGCTTCCATGGAGAATAAAGACGCCGTTATGGCCAACAGCATTCTGTCGGCTGGAATCAAAATCAAGAATATAGAGGCTGAATTAAGGGAAAATCATATAGCCAGGCTGTCAAGCGGTAACTGCAATCCGGGATCGGGGGTTATGTTCATGGACCTTGTAAACACTATGGAACACGTAGCCGAATACACCAAAAAGATAGGATATTTTGTGATAGAGGTTTCTAAATACTGATTTTTAATGATATAATAACAGGAAACGATTGCGTTTAGGGAATGATGCATAATGAAGCTAGGTTATGAGCTGACAATTGAACAGACGCAAAAGCTGGTGATGACTCCTGAGCTGATTCAGGCGATTCAGATTCTGCAATTTAACAGTCAGGAAATGGAAGCCTATGTAGAAGAACAGCTTCTCACCAATCCGATGTTGGAGAAATCAGACAATCAAGAGGAGTCGGATCAGGCGGCTGCGGCGGAGACTTCTGCTGATCAGGAGCAGGATTCTTTTGATTCTGGAGAGGATACTGAGATAGACTGGGCGGAGCATTTTAAAAACAGGGAATACGATGATATCAGCTATAGCCAATGGCAGCATCGTCCTGATTCGAACGAGTATTCATATGAGCAGTTTTTAACAACGGATACAACATTGACTGAGCATCTGATGTTTCAGCTCCAATTGACATCGGTTGAGCCCGAATGTAAAAGGGCGGCAATGTATCTTATCGAAGCGCTTGATGAAAACGGCTATTTAACGGTGACTTTAGAAGAAGCGGCTTTGGTATTAGGCATAGACGCAGACAAAGCGGAGGAAGCGCTGCGAATAATACAAGGCTTTGACCCGACAGGGGTCGGTGCAAGAAGTCTCGCAGAATGTCTGCTCATTCAGATGGCATATTACGGCGACAGTAGCCGGGAAACCCGCGAGATTATCGAGAATCATCTTGAGGATATTGCATCAAATCGCCTGGTTAATATTTCAAAAGCTGTAGGGATTTCAGTCAAAGAGGTGCAGGAGATAAGCGATATAATAAAGACGCTGGAACCAAAACCGGGGCGGCAGTTTGGGTCTTTTGGCGAAAATCGATATATCATACCCGATGTGACTGTCGAAAAGGTCGACGGGGAATATATCGTAACGGTTAAGGATACAACAGCCCCTAGATTAAACATCAGTCCTTTCTATCAGAAGATTTTGATCAAAGAGGATAAGGAATCGAGATTATCCCGCTTTCTTACAGGACGTCTTAATTCTGCCCTTTGGCTGATAAAAAGCATAGAGCAAAGAAGACAGACCATATACAATGTTGTAAGCGCGGTAGTGAAGTACCAGGAGGATTTTTTTGAGATGGGACAGAAGCATCTCAAAACCCTTACGCTGCGCCAGATAGCCGATGAGTTGGGAGTACATGAATCTACTGTAAGTCGGTCTATCAACGGGAAATATGTGGAGACGCCAAGAGGTATGTATGAAATCAAATATTTCTTTACAAGCGGGGTGCAAGGCAGCGATGGTCTTGGCATCGCATCTGAAAGCATAAAGACAATAATACGTGAAATTGTGAATCGGGAGGATCCTAAATCTCCGTTTTCAGATCAGGTTATCGCAAAGATGCTTGAAAAAAGAGGAATTGATATTTCCCGCAGGACCGTAGCAAAATACAGAGATGAAATGAATCTGCCCTCATCGTCGAAAAGGAAAAGGTATTGAGGGGCCTTTCATTTTAAGGTTGTTTAAAATATTTCATATTGTTTACATTATATAAGATCTATCATTATAGGGAGGAAAACAGAATGAAAACAAAGGTAGGAATCAATGGCTTTGGCAGGATCGGAAGGAACGCTTTTAAAGCGGCTTTGGAAAAGAATGCGGATTTCGAGATCGTAGCAATTAACGATATCACAAATCCCGCCACCCTGGCTCATCTTCTAAAATATGACAGCTGCTTCGGGAAGTTTCAAGGCACTGTGGAGGCGACGGAGAATTCCATAATAGTAAATGGTAAAGAGGTCAGGATATTGTCGGTGAGGGATCCTTTAGAGCTTCCTTGGGCTTTGATGGGAGTCGAAGTTGTACTTGAATCTACCGGACTGTTTACAAAGAAGGTCGATGCAGAAAAGCACATAAAAGCAGGGGCTAAGAAGGTGATCATTTCCGCTCCGGCAAACGGTGAAGATATCACTTTGGTGATGGGGGTGAATGACGATGAGTATAAGGCGGGAACCCATCATGTAATTTCCAATGCGTCCTGCACAACAAACTGTCTGGCGCCCTTTGCCAAGATCATCGATCGTGAATTTGGAATCGAGCAGGGCCTGATGACTACCATTCACGCTTATACTAACGATCAGAAAATTTTGGATTCCCCTCATGGCGATCTCAGAAGGGCCAGGGCTGCCGCCGTGTCCATGATACCTACCACAACCGGCGCGGCAAAAGCCGTTTCGTTGGTTTTACCACAGCTTAAAGGTAAACTGAATGGGATGGCGATTCGGGTGCCCACGCCTGCCGTGTCAATTGTTGATATCGTTTTCAATCTTAAAAAGGAGACATCAAAGGAAGAGGTCAATGAAACGTTGAAAAGCGCAGCGGAGGGGGAGCTGAAGGGTATAATGGGCTACTGTGACGAACCCCTAGTATCTATTGATTTCAAGCAGGATACAAGATCTTCAATAATTGATGCTTTATCCACCATGGTTATTGAAGGAAAGATGTTGAAAATTCTCTCTTGGTACGATAACGAGTGGGGTTATTCTAATCGGGTGGTCGATCTGATAGAGTTTGTTATCAGTAAAGGCCTTTAAGGTTGTGCGATGAAAAAGAATATAAAAGATGTTCAGGTGTCGGGGAAAAGGCTCATTGTAAGATGCGATTTTAACGTGCCTTTAGATGAAGACGGAGACATGACCGATGACACTAGGATAGCGGCCGCTTTGCCGACTATTCGCTATTTAATAGAAGGGGGTGCCAGGGTGATTTTGATGTCTCACCTTGGACGCCCTAAGGGGAAGGCCGATAAAAAATACAGTCTGGCTCCGGTGGCAAAAAGAATTTCCGCTTTGCTTGGACGGGAAATACTCTTTATTCCATCTCCAATCGTGATCGACGAAGAAGTAAAAAAAGCTGCAGCTGATTTAAGTTCCGGCCAGGTGCTCCTTCTTGAAAATCTGCGTTTTCGCAAGGAAGAAACCGATAACTCCTCCGGGTTTGCAAAAGAACTTGCTGGGCTTGCAGATATTTTCGTAAACGATGCTTTTGGAACTGCACACAGGGCGCACGCATCTACGGTGGGAATTGCATCCTTTCTGCCTGCCGTTTCAGGGTTTTTGATGGAAAAAGAGCTTAAGTTTTTGGGGGATGCCGTTGCGAAGCCCAAAAAACCCTTTCTTGCAATAATGGGGGGAGCCAAGGTAAGCGATAAAATCCCCGTCATCCTAGGCCTAATTGAAAAAGTCGATAAATTGATAATAGGCGGGGGTATGGCTTATACATTCTTTAAGGCGTTAGGCTATGAGGTCGGATTATCCATATTAGAGCCTGAATCCGTTGAAATCGCAAAAGTATTATTAAAAAATGCCAAAGACAAGGGAAGGCCTTTACTTCTGCCGGAGGATGTGCGAGTAGCGGATGAATTTAGAAATGATGCTAATTCCTTAGTCGTCTCTTCGGACCGTATTCCAGAGGATCTGATGGGTATGGATATAGGCTGTCAAACGATAAAGAAATACCAAGATGAAATAGCGTCTGCATCGACGATACTGTGGAACGGCCCCATGGGTGTATTTGAAATGCCGAATTTTGCTCAAGGTACGGAAGCGGTGGCTGAAGCCATGGCAAAAAGCGATGGGGTAACTATCATAGGCGGGGGCGACTCCGCTGCTGCAGTGCAAAAGTTCGGCCTGTCGGATAAAATGACTCATATATCCACAGGCGGGGGTGCCTCATTGAAATATCTGGCGGGAAAGAAACTGCCGGGGGTGGAGGTGCTGCAGGATAGATGCGATATCTGACCGGGTTTAAAAGAAAAGGATAGAAGGTAAATGAAATGAGAAAACCATTAATTGCGGGTAACTGGAAAATGTATAAGACTAATGAGGAGGTTCATCAGTACGTTGAGGAATTTAAGAGGATATATAAACCCAAAGATGTGTTGGTCGCTATATGTGCGCCTTATACTCAGCTTTTTACCTTGAAGGAATCCCTTTACGGGAGCGGGGTCAGGATAGGCGCCCAGAATATGCATTTTATGCAGGAAGGGGCATACACGGGAGAAATATCATCTTTAATGTTAAAGGAGATAGGAATCGATTATTGCATCATAGGTCATTCTGAGCGACGCCAGTACTTTGGCGAAACCGATGAACATGTTAACAAAAAACTGCACACCGCTTTTTCAGCCGGGATAATGCCGATTCTGTGCGTAGGTGAAGGATTGGAAGACAAAGATGGAGGAAGGGCTGCGGACGTGGTAAAAAAACAGGTATCCCTTGCACTTGCAGATCTGTCTTTGGATGATATAGGATCTCTCACTATCGCCTATGAGCCTATTTGGGCTATAGGTACGGGCAGAACGGCTTCTCCCTCGCAGGCCGGTGAAATGTGTAAGGAAATTCGCCGTATCATTCTTTCGCTTTATGGTGAAGAAACAGCGTCCGCAGTGAAGGTGTTGTACGGGGGAAGCGTAAAGCCGGGCAATATTTCGGATCTGATGGAAAAGGATGACATCGATGGGGCATTGGTGGGCGGGGCCAGCTTGAAGCCTTCGGATTTTATAGATATCATTAATTTTTAACGGAGGACTAAGACATGAGTTATATAAAAAAGGTTACGGCCCGGGAAATTCTGGACTCCAGAGGTAATCCCACGGTTGAGGCTGAAATTTATCTGAGCGATGATTCTGTTGGCAGAGCGGCAGTGCCCTCCGGAGCTTCCACAGGGGCCTTTGAAGCCGTAGAGCAAAGGGACGAGGACTTTACAAGATATCTGGGAAAGGGTGTTTTGCAGGCAATTCATAACATTAATGAGATTATTGCGCCTTCGATCACAGGTAAGGACGCAATCGATCAAACCGGGCTGGATCAGCTTCTGATTCGGCTTGACGGCACCCCGAATAAGGCGAGGCTTGGGGCAAATGCTATTTTGGCAGTATCCATCGCTTCAGCGCGTGCGCAGGCCGCCTCCCTGGGTCTGCCTCTGTACCGATATCTGGGGGGCATAAACGGGAGGCAGCTTCCCGCACCTATGATGAATATATTGAATGGGGGATGCCATGCGGATAATAATGTAGATATTCAGGAATTCATGGTCATGCCGGTAGGTGCAAAAAGTTTCAAAGAAGGGCTGAGGATGGGAACAGAGGTATTTCACAGCTTAAAAGCCGTATTAAAATCGGAGGGACAAAGCACAGCTGTGGGCGATGAAGGGGGTTTTGCTCCGGATCTTCTAAACAACGAGGAAGCGATTTCTCTTATAACCGAGGCGATATCAAAGGCGGGTTATGAACCGGGAAAAGATGTGATGATCGCTTTGGATGTGGCAGCTACCGAAATTTATGACAGCAGGGAAGGACTTTACAACCTGGCAGGGGAA
>CAZHBR010000067.1:0-3621 GCA_964530755.1 uncultured Oscillospiraceae bacterium
ACCGGGCAAAGGGCTTATTATACATAGTGACAGGGGATCCCAGTATACATCTACAATTTAGCGGTGCCAGACACCAAACGCAACAACCTTGCTAAAAAGCGAGGAATTGGAACGTTTGCTGATTCGTCGTTGCGAAAAGTGTCAGTCACCAGACACAACGGAGGCAACAACTAATAGACAGGGGGTGTTAATTTTTTCGCTTAACCTAACCCTCGTGGCGGGATTTAAGCATATACTGGTCAAAAAGGGCTTGCCCCGTGAATAAAACAATCGCGGATTGTTTTTAGGGGCAAGGCCCAAGACCGTTTTCCGGGCGCAGGACGGCAGATATCTATCAGCCTTGATAATTCTTTTAACTATGTTATGATATGCTACAGTTTGCAGCTGTTATTTGTGAGGCTTTACATGAGTAATTCTGAATTGATTTTAAACAAAAGCATACCGAAATTACTATTGAAATTTTCTTTACCTGCTATTACAGGTATGGTAGTTCATGCGCTGTATACCGTAGTCGACAGCATATTTGTAGGCCGTGGAATCGGCGAATTAGCCTTGGCGGGCATTACTGTCAGTTTCCCCGTAATCATAATATTAATGGCATTTGTTATGCTTGTCGGGATGGGGGCCACCTCGCTGATATCTATCCGCCTCGGTGCCGGAAAAGGAAAAGAGGCCGAACAGATAGCCGGAAATGCACTGACGTTGTTTATTGTTCTTGGTTTTTTATTGACTGTAGTCGGATTAATATTCATTAGGCCGCTTCTGTCTTTTTTTGGTGCAGGCTTAAATGTTTTGCCTTACGCTGTGGATTATATGAGGATAATTCTGCTAGGAAGCGTATTTATGGCCTTTGGAATAGGCATGAATAATTTTATTAGGGCGGAAGGTAATCCCAAAACTGCAATGTATACAATGTTAATAGGTGCAGTAACAAATATTATTTTAGACTACTTTTTCATATTTGTTTTCGCCTGGGGAATTAAAGGTGCAGCATTTGCTACGATTTTGTCTTATGCAGTATCCGGTACATGGGTATTTTACTATTTTCTATCGGGAAAAAGCGTGTTGAGGATAAGAATACAAAATCTGATACCCGAATGTAATATTGTATTGAAAATTGCCATGGTAGGATTTCCCGCTTTCGCTATGCAGGTCACAAGCAGCGCACAAAACCTTATATTAAATAGGAGCCTTGTGTATTATGGCGGTGATTTGGCGCTGGCCGCTATTGGAATACTGATGAGCATAGCCATTTTATTTGTCATGCCTGTCATAGGTATTAGTCAAGGGGCACAGCCCATAATAGGTTTTAATCATGGGGCGGGAAAACCTGAAAGAATCAAAACCACAGTAAAAATTGCGGCGGCAGCCTCTACAATAATAATTACCGCAGGGTATTTAGCATCAAGGGTTTGGCCCGAAGAACTTGTAGGGTTATTCAATCGCAATTCTGAATTAATCGATTTAGGATCTCATGCGATGATAATATTTTTTATGTTCCCTCCGCTTGTCGGTCTGCAGGTTATCGGCTCCGGCTATTTTCAGGCCGTAGGAAAACCAGTGCAGGCTACCATCCTCAGCCTGTCAAGACAGGTGATTGTTTTCATACCTCTTTTATTAATTTTGCCTTTTTATTGGGGCTTGGACGGAATATGGTGGGCCGGGGTATTTTCCGATATCGGGGCATTTATATTGACAGGTGTATGGCTATTCTATGAATTTAAAACTAGAAAAAAAATCGATTTGCCTAACGGCTGAATACATATGGATTTACAATCGTTAATATTATAATCGCACAGGCGCATCGATTATTTGTTGCCATCATCCCTCCTCTCTTGAACTTCATTACATCAGGTGTTACAATGTTGCAAAATAGAAGGAGAGTACGGTATTGGATTATTTTACAGTTTTATTTCTCGGAACTGGTATAGGTCCGCAGCTAGCTTTATATCTATCTATAGGAATAACCGTGCTGGTAATAGCATCGGTATGTCTATTGTTAAATTTTATTGTCAAAAAGGCGGCCTTAAACATGTTTGCCGGAATGGAGAAGCGAAGCAAATATAATTGGGGTGAGGTATTGATTAAAAGAAAGCTGATTCAAAGATTGTTTTTTTTAATTCCGGGAATCGTTATATATTTTACAGCCCCGGTTTTTAAGTCTGCTTCAGATTCCATACAAAAGCTCGCCCTGACTTATATATCCATCGTTGTGATATTTGTTGCTGGGGCCCTTTTGGATTCTGTAAATGATTACTACAGCACTTTGCCCGTATCAAATATAAGACCAATAAAGGGCTTCATTCAGGTGCTGAAGATTACAGTGGTTGCTATTCTTACAATAGTGATCGTCGCTAATTTAATGGGAAAGAGTCCTATTCTCCTGTTAAGCGGTTTAGGTGCTTTAGCTGCGGTCTTCTCCTTCGTTTTTAAGGATTTAATATTGGGTTTAGTTGCAGGCATTCAGCTTACATCAAATGATATGCTTAGAATCGGGGATTGGATAGAGGTTCCTAAATTTGGGGCCGACGGTGAAGTAGTGGAGCTGTCGCTTTCAACCGTAAAAGTTCAAAACTTTGATAAAACTATAGTAAGCCTTCCCGCTTATGCGCTCATATCCGATTCCTTTAAAAATTGGAGAGGCATGCAGGATTCAGGGGGCCGCAGAATAAAACGTTCAATCTACATCGATACGGAAAGCATAAGGTTTTGTACGGAAGAAATGATGGGAAAATTTAAAAAGTTTGCTTGCCTATTAGATTATATAGAGGAAAAAGAAAATGAGATATCAAAATACAATGAACAAAGGAAAGTGGATGAGGAGACGCTATTCAATGGAAGACGCTTCACCAATATAGGGATGTTCAGGATGTATGTAAAAAACTACATCAAAAGTCATCCCGGATTTAATAAAAATCTCGGTTTGATGGTGAGGCAACTTCCCCCCGGTGAAAATGGACTACCTTTGGAGGTATATGGCTTTGCCGATACAACGGTCTGGGAGGTTTATGAGGGCATACAATCTGATGTCTTTGATCATTTGTTGGCCATCATTGGAGAATTTGAATTAAGAGTGTTTCAAAACCCGACTGGTTACGATGTAAGACAGTTGAATAATCGGATGATTGATTGTGAAAAGGAGTTCGTCTGATGTGCGAAAAATGCGAATATACACCGCTGCAGACCGCGAAGGAAATGATCTGTGAAATAGGGAGACGCATGTATACAAAAAATTTTGCTGCAGGTAACGACGGAAATATTTCCTGCCGGCTGAGCAGCGCCGAGGTGGTGTGCACGCCCACCGGAGTTTCAAAGGGGTTCATGATGCCCGATATGATGTCTGTGGTGGGAATGGATGGGATTCAACGCTTCGGGCCTGAAGTCTCATCCGAAGTTAAAATGCATCTTCGTGTCTATAGGGATAATGAATCCATCATGGCGGTCATCCACGCCCATCCTCCTGTGGCCACATCCTTTGCGGTGGCGGGGATACCCCTTGATAAGGCGATACTGGCTGAGGTTGTAACAACGCTTGGCATCGTACCGGTGGCACCCTTTGCCACTCCTGGAACGGATGAGGTTCAGGATTCTATAGGGCCGTATTTAAAGGATTATAATGCG
>CAZHBR010000067.1:3631-7574 GCA_964530755.1 uncultured Oscillospiraceae bacterium
GTAAAAGCCTTATGGAAGCCTGGTTCAGAATGGAAAGATTGGAGCATTATGCAAAAATCATGATGTATACAAGCAGTGTTATAGGAAAAGCGAATGCTCTTACTTCGGAACAGATTGACAGGTTAATCTTGTTAAACAATGATGAAACAGGCAGGATAAAATAACATTTGCTGCTCTATAATAGATGAGGAGGCTTGGATTTTTGTCTTACGATGTGTTGAAATACAATGCTGTAGAGCTTGATGACGATAAAAGCGAACTTGTTTTGCTGGATCAGGCAGCTTTACCAGGTGAAATAAGATATTTACGGCTGAATGCAATTAAGGACATCTGGAATGCTATTTATAATCTTCAGGTAAGAGGCGCGCCAGCTATCGGGATCGCCGGCGGATATGGAATATACTTGGCGGCAAAAAAAAGCAGCGCTGATAGCTTTGACGATTTTTATTCGGAATTTAAGAAAAACAAAAGCTATCTTGGGTCTTCAAGACCTACGGCGGTTAACCTGTTTTGGGCACTTGATCGAATGGAGAATTGCCTGTTGAAAAACAGGGACAGGTGCATTTCGGAAATAAAGCAGGAGCTTTTAAAAGAATCAAATACGATAAGGGATGAAGACGAGCAGATTTGCCGGCGCATAGGTGAGCATGCGTTGGAGCTTTATAAGCCGGGCATGGGAATACTAACCCATTGCAATGCGGGTACAATAGCCACTGCAAAATATGGTACGGCTTTGGCTGCAATTTATCTTGGCGAGGCAAAGGGTTATGATTTTAAAGTTTTTGCCGGTGAAACAAGACCCTTATTACAGGGGGCAAGGCTTACCGCCTGGGAGCTGAAGGAAGCCGGTGTCGACGTTACCCTGATATGTGATAATATGGTTTCAATTGTAATGAAAAACGGCTGGATAGATGCGGTGGCGGTAGGTTGTGATCGTGTGGCGGCAAACGGAGATACTGCCAATAAAATAGGTACCTCGGGGGTAGCGATACTGGCTAAAGAATACGGTATCCCGTTTTATGTGCATGCACCGCTGTCAACGGTGGATTTGCATGCAAAGACGGGTGGCGATATACCGATAGAATTGCGTCCGGGAGAAGAAATTTATAAGGCCTGGTATTCAAAACCCATGGCCCCCCGGGGCATTAAAACGTACAATCCGGCTTTTGACGTAACAGATAAAGATTATATAACAGCTATTGTAACTGAAAAAGGTGTAATATATCCGCCCTACGAGCAGACATTATCAGATATATGCAGGTGAGGCAGAATATGAGACAATATGAAATAAAGGATTTTTTAAACGTATTTGAAAAACGCAAGGCCATGCCTATGGGGGACTACAGATGCTATTCTGTGCTTGTTCCGCTTGTGGAAAAAGACGGCGTGTTACACCTCCTATATGAGGTGCGGGCCGAATCTCTTAAAATCCAGCCAGGAGAGATCTGTTTTCCGGGGGGCAAGATGGAAAGGGGCGAAACACCTTTAGAATGTGCATTGCGCGAATGTTGTGAGGAGCTATGTTTGTCTCCCGATCAGGTTAAAATAATCGCTCCTTTAGATTTTATTCACGCGTACAGCGGATTTACGATGTATCCATTTCTTGGAATCCTTGAATATGAGGCCGTAATGAATGCGAATGTTAACATCCAGGAAGTAAAGGAGATTTTTCTAGTTCCGGTATCATATTTTGGGGAAACTGAACCCATGGTATTTAAGTTTGATGTAATACCTAAACTAACAGACGATTTTTCGTATGAATACCTGAATTTGAAAAAGGGTTATAATTGGCGTAAAGGTGAAACAATAGTCCCCATATATAGATTTGAAGGGCGCATTATATGGGGATTGACGGCGCGCATCACCTGTCATTTAATAAAAATTTTGGAGGAGCAAACAGCAAAGGATTCCCGTTGACTAGGAAAGGCTAAATATATGGAGACATTTTCCCTTTGGATTTTGGCTGCGGCATTGTCGCTTATTGTGATCATAGCGGTGTTGATTTATAATAATCTGATAAGAAAAAGAAATAATGCCGATACCGCCTGGTCAAATATCGATGTTCAATTGATGAGACGGTATGATCTCATTCCCAACCTGGTTTTGGCGGTAAAATCGTATGCAAAGCATGAGAAGGAAACCTTCGCAAAGATTGCTGAGCTAAGGAGCAGTTTTAACGCTGCAAAATCTCCGGAAGAAATCGGAAACATTGACAGGCAGATGAACCGCGCGTTAAAGCATCTTTTTGCAGTTTCAGAGAATTATCCTGACTTAAAGGCCAGTCACAATTTTATGATGCTGCAAGAAGAATTGGCAGGTTCGGAGAACAGGATCGCCTACAGCAGAAATAATTACAATATGGCTGTGATGAATTATAATGTCGGTGTAGAAACATTTCCGGGCATCCTGGTCGCCGGGCCTATGGGCTTTAGAAAAAAAGAATTCTTCCAGGCTGACAGCGAGGAAGTGAGAAAAGCGGTAAAGATAAATCTTTAATAAAGGAGAAAGATTATGTCAAAGAAATATGTAAGTGTCTATGACAGAGCTAATAAAAGCAGGCGAAACTCTGTGGTCGTGGTCGCTGTATTTATTCTTTTGTTCATGCTGCTGTTTTCAGTTATTGGTTACTTTGCAAGTGGCGTGGCGCACTACTACATTTCCTGGCAGGAGATGCTTATTTCCGTTTTGGGCGGGGCCGCTGTCGGTTTGCTCATATCCTTATTAATCTCCATATACACCTACCGAAAAAGCGGTAAAATTCTGGCCAAGGCTGCCAATGCTAAAGAAATCAGACGGGAGGAAAGTCCCTATTTATATGAAACCGTGAAATCAATAGCAGCCGGAGCTATGATCAATCCTCCTAAAGTGTATATAATCAATTCGGAGGAAATGAACGCCTTTGCGTCCGGGACAGGTAAGGGCAAATCCATGATAGCAGTAACTCAAGGTCTATTAAATAAACTTAACAGAGAGGAGCTTGAGGGTGTAATCGCTCATGAGATATCCCATCTGAAAAATGACGATATAAAATGGGTCTCTTTGGCGGCTGCTCTATCGGCTACATTGCTTATGCTCATGCATATGCTTGGAAGGGGCTGGCTGTTTTCGGGACGCGGGATCAGAGGAGGGTCAAGAAATCAGAAGCAGGGAGGCAATCCTTTGGTAGCAATCATTCTGATGGCCGTTGCGTTGATCGCTATTATACTTGGACCGCTTATTGCAAGGGCTATGCAAAGCGCCGTCTCAAAGCAAAGGGAATACCTTGCCGATGCTTCGGGTGCTGCAATTATAGGTTATCCTCTCGGACTTGCCTCAGCGCTTGAAAAGATAGATAAGCATAACAGAGCATACATGGAGAATTACAAAACCGTCATTGATAATGTCTCTGTTCACGCTCTTTGCATAAGCCCGCCTGTAATTAAAAAGGCCGCCGGACTATTTTCGACCCATCCCCCCATTGAAGAGCGCATCCGCAGACTGAGGGGAATGGGGCGGGAAAATATTTGAAGCCGTTGCATCATCCCATCCGTTGTTTCATACAAAAGCGTCAGGTTCTCAGACAGTAAAATGATTATAAGATCAAAGAATTTCAATTTGGAGCATATTGCTGAATCCGGGCAGTGCTTTCGCATGGACAGGATAGGCGAGGGGAAATACAGCCTTATAGCCCTTGATAAATATATTGAACTTACTCAGGTTTCTCCGCACCAGGTTGAAATCGACTGCAGTTTGAAGGAGTACGAAAATACATGGCATGATTATTTTGATCTTGACCGGGACTATGGCCTTATAGTGGATCGCCTGATGCAGGGAAAAGACGAGCTTTTAAAAAAAGCCGCCACTTTAGGATGGGGAATTCGAATTATCCGGCAGGATCCTTTTGAGGCCCTGATCAGTTTTATAATTTCACAAAACAAAAACATCCCCGGAATAAAAAGATGTA
>CAZHBR010000068.1:0-7061 GCA_964530755.1 uncultured Oscillospiraceae bacterium
ATGTAAATCTGGTAATGCTATAATCGGGAAAATGTCTATTATAGCATTTTTGAACTGCAGAAAAGGGAGCAAAAGCATTACGGATTTAGAGAACCCGTCGTATAAAGAAATTTGGTTTTGCCATTTAACATCTATAGTGATATAATCTTAATGCTGTGGCATTAATGGTTTAGATACTTTTTAGGGAGTAATTTAGGAGGTTTCTTTGGATGAAAGGCTATACAAGTGACACTGTCAGAAATGTTGCACTTTTGGGACACGGGGGAAGCGGCAAGACCACATTGCTTGAAGCTGCGCTTTTCGCAACGGGCGTAATAAGCAGGATAGGTCGGGTGGAAGATGGTACAACCGTGTCGGACCATGATAAAATGGAAATTGAGAAGGGCTATTCAATAAATGCTTCCGTAGTCCCGGTCGAATACAAAAAACATAAGATAAATTTTATCGACACCCCGGGATATTTTGATTTCGTGGGTGAGGTTAATTCCGCCTTGCGGGCCGCCGAGGCTGCAGTCATTTTAGTGGATGCATCCGCGGGCATACAAGTGGGAACCGAAAAAGCCTGGAATTCATGCAAAGAATATAATATGCCCACATTCATATATGTGACTAAGATAGATAAAGAGAATGTGGATATGGATAAAGTGATAGCCGAGATTAAAGGGAAATTCGGAAACTCGGTGGTGACTATGACAGAACCTGTTGAGGGCGATGTTAAAGAAGCGCTCAACGAGGCCGTAGCCGAAAGCGATGAGGAGCTTCTTGAAAAGTATTTCAGCGGAGAAGAATTTACCGAGGAAGAATATAACAGGGGTCTTACAAAGGGCATCGCATCCCACTCCATAATTCCGCTTTTGACAGGGTGCAACCTCGACGGACGCGGCATCAAGGAGTTTTTGGATTTGCTGTTGAAATATGTGCCTTCTCCGGCCGAATACACTATCTGTGAAGGCACTGACGCGAAAGGGGAAACGGTGAATCGCAAATGCTTTGCCGATGAACCCGTGTCTGCTTTTGTATTTAAAACAATAGCTGATCCCTTTGTGGGAAAAATTTCAATTATGAAGGTCCTTTCGGGGAAAATCAACGCGGGGACAGAGCTGTATAATACTCGCATGGAGAAGTCTGAAAAAATGGGATCTGTTTTCTATCTTCGCGGCAAAACCCAGGCGGAGGCAGGGGTTGTTGAAGCCGGCGATATCGTAGCCGCGTCGAAGCTTCAGCACACTCAGACGGGTGATACGCTTTGTGATAAAGCCAACTATATACATTATCCTCCTGTTTCATTTCCTGAACCTTCTCTTTTTATGGCCGTAGTGCCGAAGGCTAAGGGAGATGAGGAAAAGATAGGTTCAGGGTTGCAGAGATTGATGGAGGAGGATCCCTCTTTTGTAATGCAGCGCAACGCCGAAACTCATCAGACCCTGATAGGGGGTCAGGGCGAGATTCAAATAGGTATTATTACATCAAAGCTTAAAGACAGGTATGGTGTGGATGTAGATCTTGTGGATCAAAAAATTCCCTACAGAGAAACGATAAAGGGGAGTTCCGATGTACAGGGCAAACATAAAAAGCAATCGGGGGGAGCAGGCCAATACGGCGATGTGCATATCCGATTTTCTCCGTCGAAAGAGGAGTTTGAATTCACCGAAGAACTGTTCGGCGGGTCAGTGCCTAAGAACTATGTTCCTGCTGTAGAAAAAGGCCTTCGCGAAAGCATGGAGAAGGGGCCGCTT
Source organism: uncultured Oscillospiraceae bacterium (assembly GCA_964530755.1). Classification (GTDB taxonomy): domain Bacteria; phylum Bacillota; class Clostridia; order Peptostreptococcales; family Anaerovoracaceae; genus CAYRNC01. Next base: position 1,737 of record CAZHBR010000068.1, read on the forward strand.
GCCGGATACCCGGTAGTAAATATAAAGGCAGTATTGTACGACGGCTCATATCACGATGTGGATTCTAATGAAATATCATTTAAAATAGCTGCATCTTTGGCCTTTAGAAAGGGCATCGCAGAGGCTAAACCCATATTGCTTGAGCCTGTTTATCATGTTGAGGTGCTGGTACCCGACGAGTATATGGGCGATGTGATGGGGGATCTGAATAAAAGAAGAGGAAAGATCCTCGGTATGGAACCCCAGCATGGAGGCGGTCAAAAGGTCATTGCAGAGGTTCCGATGGCAGAGATGCTTAAATATGCCATCATCCTGCGCTCTATGACTCAGGCAAGGGGAAGCTATATATCCGTTTTTGAACGATATGAAGAGGTCCCTGCCCATTTGGCCGATAAAGTTATTGCAAAGACGCAAAAGGGCGATGAATGAATTTTGTATATGCATTGTGTCAGACTCCACTATCTGTTGATAGTGGAGTTTTCCAAAGGGGATAATTATGGGTCGCAAAGCTAAAACTGTATTCATATGCCAGGAATGCGGTAATGAAAGTCCAAAGTGGGTGGGCCAATGCATCTGCGGGGCCTGGAACACGATGGTGGAGGAAAGGGTCACGGACCGCCGCAGTGAGGACAGCCGGCTGATATCCTCAGCCGATAATAACGCGGTCAAGTTTTCCAGGGTCATTTCTGGCAACGTCTCAAGGCTGAATACAGGTATAGGGGAGTTAAACAGGGTACTTGGGGGAGGACTGGTAAAGGGGTCACTCAGTCTGATTTCAGGAGAGCCGGGTATAGGAAAATCCACCTTAATACTCCAGGCGGGGGCAAACATTGCCGGTTTAGCGGGACCCGTTTTATATGTCTCGGGTGAGGAATCCTTAGAGCAGATAAAGATGCGGGGCGACAGGGTATGCGCTTCGATCCCGGACGATCTTTTTTTACTTTCTGAAACAAACATAGAAAATGTGATAAAAACAGTTTTTGAGCTGGAGCCCTCCCTTTTGATAATCGATTCGATACAGACCATGTATTCCGATGAATATCAATCTGCCCAGGGAAGCGTTTCGCAGGTCAGAGCGTGCGCAAACGAGCTGATGAGGATAGGTAAGGGGAAGAACCTTCCGATACTCATCGTGGCCCATGTGACTAAAAGCGGCGATCTGGCAGGTCCAAAAATTATTGAACATCTGGTTGACTGTGTTTTAAATTTTACAGGGGAAAGGGAAAAGGAGCTTCGGATTTTAAGGGCATACAAGAATCGATTCGGCACAACAAGCGAAATAGGAGCCTTTATAATGGAAGAGGACGGTCTGACAGAGGTGGAAAACCTGTCTGGCGCATTCCTGGACGGCATGGAGGAGGGCGCAGAAGGATCTATGGCAACTGCGGTCTATGAAGGTACGAGGCCTTTGCTTCTTGAAGTGCAGGCATTGACATCGCCGACGAGCGTCGGTTTTCCAAGAAGGACCGCCATCGGGCCGGAGGTGTCCAGGCTCAATATGATCCTGGCAGTTTTGGATCGTAAAGCCGGTATCCCGCTGACGGATAAAGACGTTTATGTAAATATCGTGGGCGGACTAAAACCGGAAGGGACCTCAACGGATCTGGCTGTTGCTTTGGCTGTTTTTTCTGCATATAAAGGCATATCCGGTAATCATAGGACACTGGCTGCAGGGGAGATAGGCCTGACCGGCGATCTCCGCTTCGTGGCAAACTGTGACAAAATCGTTAAAGAGGCATCAAGGCTGGGCTTTGAACGGATATTGCTGCCTGAAAAAAATGTTAAAAGGATTTCTGATTTCCCCGCTTCGGTGGCCCTTGTGGGAATAAAGAATATAAGGGATGCTATAAGCATCATTTCCCGGGAGCGTTAAAGATCCCGGGTCATAATGCGCTTTAAGTTGGCAAATACGGGAAGGCCCTCTTCTAAAGGCCTGCTTACTTCTCCCTGTATCAGGGGCATGGCGTAGTCGATAAAGGGCTGTAAAAGCCCATTGCCGGATTCATTTATCCATTCCCTTGGCAAAGGCTTTTCAACATTGGCGGCTTTTTCCAAAGCAACTAAGGAAGTGGTGCTTATATAAGGATCATCAGATTCCCTGGTCAGGGCTACCATCTTGTCTGTTTCTCCTGATATTGCCGCCTCAAATGCGGTTCTTCCAACCATATACGCTTCTTCTACATCCGTTGCCGATGCTATGTGCGATGCGCATCTTTGCAGCAGGCTCAGTTCGATTCCTCTGACCTTTGCATCGATCTTCGCTTTGGCGAAGTTGGCTAAGCTTCCTGCAAGGCCTCCCATCTGGGCGTGGCCGAAGGCATCCCTGTCTTTGCTTGTATCTGAGAAATAGGATGAAATATACGTGCCGTTTTTATCTTTAATTCCTTCAGATACCGCCACAAGAACATCCCCGTGGCGATCATATATTCGGGAGATGTCGGATATATAGTCTGCAAGATCAAAAGGGACCTCGGGAAGGTATATCAGGTCGGGCCCGTTTCCGCGGTAGCCTGCAAGAGCCGAGGCGGCTGCAAGCCATCCTACATTTCTTCCCATTATCTCGATGACGGTTATGGAGCCGGTGTCGTAAACCTTTGCATCTCTTGCCACCTCCATGAATGTGGTGGCAACGTATTTTGCGGCGCTGCCGTACCCGGGGCAGTGATCCGTTCCGTTAATGTCATTGTCTATGGTCTTAGGTATGCCTATGACGCGGCAGGAGTAACCGTGCAAAGCCAGATATTTGCTTATCTTGTTGCAGGTATCCATAGAATCGTTGCCGCCGTTATAGAAGAAGTATCGCACGTCGTATTTTGTAAAGATATCGAGTATTCTTTTATATTCGGCATCATCTTCCATGTAGTTAGACAGCTTATAACGGCTTGATCCGAGAACGGACGCGGGGGTGTAGCGCATAAGTGACAGCTGATCTTCATCCTCTAGTGACAAATCATACAGGCGATCGTTCAGGACCCCTCTGATTCCGTGTGCGGCGCCAAAGATTCTGGTGATGCAGTCGCTTTTCATAGCAGCTTCAATGCATCCCAGAGCGCTTGCGTTCAGCACCGACGTGGGTCCACCGGATTGGGCGATTATGCATGAACCTTTCAATTTCATAGCTACCTCCTTTAGGAATAGTATTAGCATTCCCTATATTAAAAATAGCATTATTTTCTTTTGCGGGCAAGAGAGCGGGCTGATTCATTTCTTTGCTTGACAGGGGATTTTCTATATGGTATACTGTAAAACTGTTTCCTTGACACGCGACCATTACTATATTATACTATAGAATGGAATGGAGGCGTCATTATGTTTTTCGTCGGTGATAAAATTGTATATCCAATGCATGGGGCCGGGATCATTGAGGGCATCGAAGAAAAGAAAATATTGGGTGAAACAAGAAAATATTATATACTCAGGGTTCCCTGCGGTGAAATGAAGATTATGATACCGGTGGGCAGCGCCTGCGATGTCGGCGTAAGGGCTATTGTTCCCAAGGATCAGCTCACAGAGGTGATAGATTTGCTTAAGGCCGGATCTACTGCTATGTCCAGCAACTGGAACAGAAGATACAGAGAAAATATGGAGAAGCTTAAAAGCGGGAACCTGCATTGCGTTGCAGAGGTAGTCAGAAATCTTATGCGGACGGATCGGACAAAAAAATTGTCCACCGGAGAAAAGAAAATGCTCAATAACGCCAGGCAGATTTTGATAAGTGAAATGATTCTGTCAGGCGGCATGAGTCAGGAGGAGGCTGAGCAGATAATAGAGGATGCCGTATGAAAATAATTTAATCGGAAAGGGAGTGGCAGTATGATTCGAAAACTGTTTCGGTCAGTTTTTACACTGTGCGGTGCTCTCTTCGGATATGGTGTATCTTTTTTATTCAGGGGTTTGATGATTAAGACAAACCTTGGGGACGTTCTTGTTCTTAATGAGATGCAAAAAAACGTCCTCAGCATCGCGTCGGCTGCGATCTTTGGAATTATTTTTTTTATTCTTGCACCATCTATCGGAAGACAGAGCAAAAAAGTTGTAAACGAATTTGAATCGGATTTGCAGAAGGTCCCCTCGCAGGAATTTGTGCCGGGGATTTTTGGATTAGTAATCGGTGTTTTTTTGGCATACTTGATTAGTCAGCTTTACATGGGCATACAACTGCCCTTTGTGGGAACTGCTCTAGCGGTGCTGACTTATTTGCTGATGGGCTATCTAGGGGTCTTTGTCGCTACGAAAAGAGGAAAGGATATCATATTAACCCTTTCGGCGGCAAGGAGGGGGGCTTCTCCCTCTAAGAAAAGCAAGGCGAGTGATTCGACACCGAAGATACTGGATACTAGCGTGATTATCGACGGGCGCATTGCCGATATATTGAAGACCGGTTTTATTGAGGGCAATATCGTTATCCCTGAATTCGTACTTGGCGAGCTTCGCCACATCGCCGATTGCTCGGACAATCTGAAGCGAAACAGGGGACGCAGGGGCCTTGATGTGTTGAATCGAATCCAAAATGATCATGGAATCGAGATATATAATACCGACGGCGATAAGGTTCTTGATGAAATTCCGGAGGTTGATGTTAAGCTGTTAAAGCTTGCGCAGATTATGGGAGGAAAAGTGGTGACTAACGACTTCAATCTCAACAAGGTGGCTATGATAAAGGGTGTCGATGTTCTTAATATTAACGAGCTTGCAAATACTTTAAAACCGGTGGTGCTGCCCGGTGAGGATATGCAGCTTTTTATGGTCAAGGAAGGCAAGGAAAACAACCAGGGCGTTGCATACCTTGATGATGGCACCATGATAGTGGTGGAGGACGGGAAGCGCTACATCGGCAATGAAATTACCGCAGTTGTAACAAGCGTTCTGCAGACCTCTGCCGGCAGGATGATTTTTGCAAAACCTAAAAAAGGGAAACAGTAAAAGGCTATGGCTGCAGAAAACAAAAAAGTCTTTGCGCTTATCGCAGCTGCCGGTCTTGGCAGACGCATGAACAGCGATATAAATAAGCAATTCATCAAAATAGGGCGGGAAACGGTGATAGAGAAAACCCTTGGAACTTTCCAGGAGCATCGGAGAATTGAACGCATATGCCTGGCTGTACAGGAAAAAGATATTGAAGCGTGCATGGATTTTTTGAAAGAATACCCTAAGCTCATTAAACCTGTTGCAGGAGGTGCGAAAAGGCAGGATACCGTGTGGAATGCCTTATCGTATATGGACGCTACGGAAAGGCCCGATATAATCCTCATCCACGACGGGGCTAGGCCCTTTGTTTCGGCGGATGTGATTTCAAGGGTTATTGAAGGAGCCGATATCTTTGGC
>CAZHBR010000068.1:7071-7505 GCA_964530755.1 uncultured Oscillospiraceae bacterium
GTGTGCCTGTAAAAGATACGATAAAGAGGGTCCGTGAGGGCCTTGTTGAAAGGACGCTTGACAGAGGGTCCCTTTGTTCTGTTCAAACCCCTCAGGCCTTCGCCTTCGATTTGATATTTGATGCATATAAAAAAGCGCTGAGGGAAGGATTTTACGCCACTGACGATGCTGCTTTGGTGGAAAAAACGGGAGCCGGGGTTCATATTGTCGATGGGGAGTATGGAAACATCAAAATTACGACAAAGGAGGACTTGCCTGTGACATCGCTTTGGCGTTGCGGTACGGGTTTCGATGCCCATGCCTTCGGCACTGAAAGGGATTTGGTGCTGGGAGGCGTCATTTTCCCTTATGAGAGAGGACTTTTAGGTCATTCCGATGCGGATGTATTGACACATGCTGTTATCGATGCCTTATTAGGTGCATCGGGTCTAGGT
>CAZHBR010000069.1:0-385 GCA_964530755.1 uncultured Oscillospiraceae bacterium
CTGCGGCCAAGGGGTATGAAGCCCAGGTGGCAGATCTGGTAAACCGGGAAAGGGCGAAGTACGGCCTGCCTGCTCTCAAACTCAACAACGATCTTTCAAAGGTTGCTAAAGCCAAGGCGGCCGACATGAGGGACAAGGGCTACTTTTCTCATACCTCCCCTACATATGGTTCACCTTTTGACATGATGAGAAGCTCCGGCATTTCATATCGGGCTGCTGGTGAAAACATCGCAAAGGGTTACAAGTCTCCTTCCGCGGTCATGAATGGATGGATGAAATCGGAGGGCCACAAGGCCAACATTTTAAATAGCAGCTTTACCGAAATAGGGATAGGTTATGTGACGGACAACAACGGCACTGCTTATTGGGTGCAAATGTTCATCCT
>CAZHBR010000069.1:395-7500 GCA_964530755.1 uncultured Oscillospiraceae bacterium
TTGTATAATCACTCGGTAAGAGGAGGATGATTTCATGAAGTACAAACTTGGGCTGTGTCAGATGACAGTCGTAAAGAATAAAGATGAAAATTTGAGAAAAGCAGAGTCCATGGTGAAGGAGGCTGCACAAAGAGGAGCGGATGTAATTTCGCTTCCCGAGATATTCAACTGCCCCTATTCGAACAAGTTTTTCAGTGAATACGCAGAAGATGACAAGGGCCCTACCGTAAGCCTTTTGTCATCCCTTGCAAAGGAACTTTCCGTTTACCTTATCGGGGGATCTATTCCCGAAAAAGAGGGGAATGCCATTTACAACACAAGCTTTATATTCAACCGCAGGGGTGAGCTTATCGGCAGACACAGAAAAGTGCATCTGTTTGACATCGACTTAAAAGGCGGTATTACCATGAAGGAATCGGATACCCTGACAGCCGGTGATGAAATAACCGTAGCCGATACAGAATACGGAAAGATAGGCGTTGCCATATGCTATGATGTGCGGTTCCCCGAATTGATCAGAAATATGGCTCTTGCAGGGGCGAGATTAATAGTGCTTCCTGCGGCCTTTACTATGGCTACCGGCAATGCCCACTGGGACATTACGATGCGTACCAGAGCGATGGACAATCAGATCTACTTTGCAGCGGCATCCCCCGCAAGGGATCCTGTAGGCAAATATTATCAGGCCTTCGGTCACTCCTGCATCGTCAGTCCCTGGGGGGAAATATGTGCTAAAACCGACCATCGGGAATCCGTCGTGTGTGGAGAAATCGATTACGGATATCAGGATGAAATACGAAGCCAGCTTCCTCTTTTAAAGCATATGCGTCCTGAAATCTACGCAAAAAGTGCCGGAGCGGGCTTATGAGAAGGTGCATAGCTTTATTGGTCGGGGTGATGCTTTTTACTATGACCGCATGTGTGCAGGAGGCGTTTCCCAATTCCGAACATGTGCCATTAAACGTTGTGATGGTCACAACGGAATTAGGTTTAGAGGACGGTTCGGCTAACAGCATCGCCTATGAGGGATTGCTTTCAGCTGCACGGGATTTTGATTTGCAGATGGAAGTGATCGAACCGAAATCAGACAAGGAATATGAAAACTCAATCTTCAGGGCCGCAGAGGAAGGTGCAGATCTGATTCTGGCTTTGAAAAGCCTTTCCTCGAGCAAGATGAAGGGTATAGCGAAGGATCATCCGGACACTTATTTTGCTGTTGCAGGCAGTTCAAAAGAATTGGGTGATAACGTAATGAGCCTGACTTTCAGGGTTGAAGAGGGGGCCTTTTTGGCGGGAATAATAGCCGCTAGCATGAGTGAATCCCGTATCGTAGGATTTATAGGGCTTTCTGCTGATAAATCATGTGAATACGGCTTCCGCAGCGGTGTAAAGACCGTGGATTCAGATATTTTAGTGCTTGCGGATTACGTGGATCCTTCAGATAAACCGGTGCAGGGCCGTATGACAGCCCTTTCGCAGATGGGGCAGGGGGTTGACATTCTGTTTCATACTGCGGGAAAATATGGGGCGGATGTGATAAGTGCTGCAGAGGATATAGGAATCCATGTGATAGGCTCAGACAATGACCTGTCAAGGATCGACCCTAGGCACTTGCTTTGTTCTGTATTTAAGCGCGTCGATTATGCGGTCTATCTTGCGGTGCAGACTTTGCACGAGGATCGCTTTAAGGGGGGTGTATACAATTTCGGTATAGATTTTGACGCGGTAGGTTATGTTGACAGTGTAAAAAACCTTCCAAAAGATGTGGCGGCTTTGGTAAACGCTTACAAAGCATTGATAGCGGCAGGAGATATTGATGTACCTAAAAACAAAGCTGATTTTGAAGGCTTCAGCGTGCCGGAAGAGGGGTTCCCCATACGCGTAAAGGCTGGATAAAAAGCAAGCGAGGAGGCGAATATGAGTCTGTTAAACAGGTTACCCGGAATAATGGAGGACAGCCGCGAAATATATCTGAAGGCAAAGGAGGAATTGCCGCCGGAATCATATTGTCTATCGGAGATTTTCAGGAATAAAAAGGAGCCTGATGAGGATTTTAACAATATGCTGGCATGGGGGGAAAATCTATCGTTTATGAAGTTTCTTTCTGATAAAAGAGATCTTTTGGGTAAAATCGACCTCATATACATTGATCCTCCGTTCTTTACAAAAGCCAATTACAAAACTGAAGTCAAGCTGATGGGAAAGGATACTCTGTTAATCCCCGCGCTAAATCAGAAGGCATATCCTGATATCTGGGAGGGCGGCATCGGCGAATACCTGTGCATGCTGATTCCCAGGCTTCTTTTTATGCGGGATTTGCTCAAGGATGAGGGATCTATATGGGTTCACCTGGATTGGCATGCCGCTCACTATGTGAAGATTATACTGGATGAACTTTTCGGTGAAGAAAATTTTGTCAACGAAATTATCTGGCACTATAAATCCGGAGGGGCAAGCAAGCGATCTTTTGCAAAAAAACATGATACGCTTTTGTTTTATTCCAGGTCGAAGGATTATTATTTTGAACCGATGCAGGAGAAATCCTATAACAGGGGTTTTAAACCCTATCGTTTTAAAGGGGTAAAGGAATATAAGGATGAACTGGGCTGGTATACCATGGTGAATCGCAAGGATGTTTGGCTTATCGATATGGTGGGCAGGACATCAACTGAAAGGACTGGGTATGTAACACAGAAGCCAGAGGCATTGATCGAGCGGATATTGGAAAGCTGCACAAAAAAGGGCGCTATTTGTGCCGATTTTTTCGGGGGCTCCGGGACGATGGCCGCAGCGGCAGACAGGATGGGAAGAAAATGGATATCCTGTGATATGAGCAGGTCGGCATTTATGAACTCTCAAAAAAGACTGGTGCTGCAGGGAGCTGATTTTGACGTTTACGAAGCTGAAGGTCAAAGCGAGGGGGGAATATTAAAGGCAGAGGCAACTATAACCTCTACAGGACTATCAAATACTAAAATGCTGAGAGTCAAACTGTTGGACTATCGAATTAACCCTGATGTGCAAATACCGGTCAAGAAAAAATATATACCGGAAATCAAAAGGGTTATGAAGGAGGATTCGCTGGCTTTGCTGGCTTACTGGAGTGTGGATTGCCATTATAAGAGTCCTGTCATCAGGCCTCAGGCTTTTTTCAGCAGGGACAGAAATTCTTTGGAGTCGGTTTATGAGACTATTGGCACGGATTTCGGCTCCGTTGGTATAAAGGCGATGGATCTTTTTGGAAACAGCAGCTTTTTCGAAATAAAGCCTTTGGAAAAACAGTAAAGCGAAAGAAAGGGATAAAAAGGTGAAATTAAAAAAGAGATTCAGCAAAGACAGGATTAAAAAGTTCAGCATTGATATGTTGTTTGTAATAATAGGATGCACCCTTGGGGCCTTTTCCACCATATGCATTCTTATTCCCAACGGGCTTTCAAGCGGAGGCATAACCGGAATATGCCGCATTCTGCAGGAAACCCTCGGATTCAATTTTTCCTTTCTTTACTATACTTTTGCGCTTGTAATTTTGCTGATATGCGCAATAACCTTGGGCTTTAGGGAAGCGAGAAAAATACTGCTTATGACCGTATTGTTTCCCGGCTTTCTGTTTTTATTTGAGCAGGTTGATTTCAGTCTTTTAGAGGAAAAGGATATAATCCTCGCCGCCATATACTGCGGTGTATTCAGCGGAGTGTGCACAGGTCTTGTTTTTACGCGAGGCTATTCGTTTGGCGGAACGGATACAGTAGCAAAGATAGTTAAAGAGAAGCTGTTTCCCACCGTGCCTATTTCAAAGATACTTCTTGTAATCGATGCCGCCATAATATCTGCATCAGGACTTTTTTTCGGTCGCAACATCGCCTTATATGCGCTTGTCACGCAGATTATAATATCCAAGGTGATAGAATATGTCATGTATGGATTCGACACAAAGGTAGTGCAGCTTGAAATTATAACCGATAAGCATGATGAGGTCGCCTGGTTCATAATGCATGAGATAGGGCGCGGTGTTTCCAATGTTGAAATAGTTGGTGAATATACCCAAATGCCCCGGGACAAAATCATTACCCTTTGCTCTCCAAGGGAAAGCATGCTGATCAAGCAACATGTGGCATCAATCGATAGCAATGCCTTTGTTACTGTCATAAGGGTAGAAACTGTCTGGGGCACCGGGCCCGGATTTAAGGAGCTGAAACCCGATAAGCCAAAATAGCATCTATTTCAATTCAAGCTGGCTCAATTCCGTTAAATCGGTGTAATCATAGGCTTTAACGATCCCATCCTGGATATAGTAAAGGGTATCGCCGATATATACGATTCGCCGGCCTGCGGGGATGTATTTTCCGTAGACCTCTGGTTGTGTATAGGGTAACAGTCCTTTTTGAATGATTTTTCGATCTTTAAGGCCAATAACCAAAGCCCCCTGTTTTGAATCTTTCCAATTCTTATCGTTTGCAATATAGACATCAAAGGCTATTGTTTCTTTTACAGGATCGATCATCACAGCTTTATGATTGTACATGGCCTCTGCGCTGCTCCCGCTGTCGCCTATCACGCAGCTTGCCAGTTCTTTGGGTTTTCCCATATCTGAAACATCAAAGAGCGAAAGCTTTACGCCCGATTGCCTTGTACCTATTACAGTTTCCTTGCCTTTTTGATCCCTTGTATATATTTCTTGTGTGTCGGCCCCGATACCGAGGATCAGTCCCGGGGATACAGGATGCAGGTAACTGCTGAAGCCCGGAACTTCAAGCTCCCCGGTGAGCTTCGGATTTTCAGGGTCAAGAAGATCGAAAACGAACAGCGGATCTATTCTTTCAAATGTGACTATATATCCTTTATCGCCTAAAAATCGTACTGAATATATGGATTCACCTTTTGCAAAGCCCGTGACGGATCCGATTACATTAAGGGATTCATTCAGTACATACAGGGCGTTCTCATTTTGCCATGTACCGGTGGCGATCCGCAAATTGCCCTGATATTCATCCATAGAGAACTGATTGATAATTGTGCCTTTGACCTCGCCTCCTCCGGCATAACCTATATTCATGCCGTCAATTTTAAATTTTGTTACAATAGTATTGCCGTTAGGCGAGCCTCCTGCAAAATAGATGGAGGTGTCATTCATATACATTGCATAGCCTGAGGCAGCGACAGCCTCTACATTCGTCTCCTTTTCTCCTTCAATATCGATGGCGGAAAGCGCCGTATATCCAAAAGATCTGCAGCCCGGTATGATCATAACATCATCTATTGCCATGCGAAAAATCTTGTCGCCCTTTATCGTATCTTTCATCAGCGGCAAAACGCCGTTTGCCGGGTAGCTGTTTGTGACAAGGTAGACATGTGATCCCGATTTTCGGCTTGACTGATAGTGCCCTTCCATTTCGTGATTTTTCAGCAAAATCGGGTCTTTGGGGTTTTTAATATCGTAGACATCCACGAAGCTGAAGGATCTGAAAACAGGGGGCATAATAGCACTCGCCGCACCTTTGTCTGACGGATAAATTTTATTATCATCGCTATCATAGCGATTTCCGATAATTACGAGCCTGGAATCATCTACATAAATCTCTGCTATGTTTTTTTCATCCGGAAATTTAATCAAGGCCGCTTCACTGAGCAAAGGGCCGTCTGCCTCAACGATGCGAAGAGCATTATGTCCCGCAATATAGATATGCCTGCCGTCTGTTTTAACGATGTCCGCCTCGTCTATGCCCTCCACTTGTACATTGGTCTTTGAATGTGTAACTTCATCTTGGGGGCCTGCATCCATATCGGCGCTGCTTTCCCTGGTTTTTTCGGCAATAGCTGCTATATCGCTGAAATCATTTATAAGGCGATAAACTTTGTTTGTGTTTTCCGTTAAGCGGGCAAGCTGTTTTTCCGATCTCGCTTTAACGGCGGTTCCGATTTTGGATTTAATTTGTGACACTAAATCCGGGTCATTAAGGTTTACGGTCTTTGATGAAATAGCGATGACATCATCTTTATAAAAAACCTTCCTGTCTAGAATGTTTTCGGCTACAACGCGAAGAGGAACCATAGTTCGGTCACGCATTAGCACAGCCGGCGAGTCAAGCGCCACATTTTTCGTCTTATCGTTCTCCTTAATCCCATAATAGCTTTTTCCGATTGGGAAAATATACTCCTTATTGCCGTAGCGGATGATTGCGGTGTTTTCTTTGGCTTTATAGGAAACATCTGCCCCAAAGTACTCCGCAATAGAGCGAAGAGGTATAAGGGTTCTCCCGTCGATGATCGTAGCTGCCACATCGAAGTTTTCAGGATCTAAAGATAAAATCTCTTCTCCTGATAAAATCAAGGGGCTTCCTGCATGCAGATAGATCGTAGTATCTTGATTGCTTTTCGCTGTTTTTTCTGAATCGGGATCTTGTCCGAAGGAAACAGGAGAAAGCCCAAGCAATAACAGACCTGCCAGAATAAAAATGAGATAGCGGATTTTATTTCTTTTCACAATAAGCACCCCTTCCTGAAAGGTATGGTATTTACAGTGAGACGGTTTAGGCATCCAAAATGTTCCTCATCTCATTCTTTTCTTTTAAAAATCGCCTGTTTAATCAGCTCATGGCCAAACACCGTAACTGCGGCGATCAATACTGCTTCTATTGCCACCGCTACAAGCACGGGGGGCGAAAAGCCTTCGCCCATCAGAATGCTTACATATGCTAAAGTGATCAAAAAACTTATCCCAAGAAGAATATACGGGATCTTCCAGGTTCGGTTAAACCTCTCACAAAGCTTTAAGAACAGTCCTATGCAGTATAAAAAAGCCACAAGAATGAACAGCTCCGGTTGTATAAATGATATTATGTACTCCATTTGCAATCCCCCTTTGTACAACATATTATGAAAGATTATTACCGATAATTCATAGCTTGTTCTCGAAATAAAATTTAAATTAATAAAAGCAACGGCATGTTTATTGAATTAAACAAGTATTATATGTTATAATAATGCCAATATTTGCCTAGCATAATGAAATTGTTGGGTCGGGGAAAACGTTATTCCCCCATGAACATTGATTTACTTAAACTTCGCACATCAATAATATCGATGCACCTTGAAAATTCAATATAGG
>CAZHBR010000070.1:0-1703 GCA_964530755.1 uncultured Oscillospiraceae bacterium
CCCCATGAATCTGTAGCCTCATCCAGTACCTGGCGCATCTTTGTATTTATGAGCTCCCGACTGGTCAACGTCTGGTCAAGCTCCAAATCCCCGATAATATTTCTGAGCGTCGTGGCTGTAAGATTTTCTATCGCTGACATGGGATCGGCAACTCCGTAAGCATACAATTTCGGATCGGTAATTTGAAAATATATTACTGTATCGATTTCCATAGTTACATTATCCTTGGTGATAACAGGCTGGGGGGGGAAATCTATAACATGCTCTTTTAAAGATACTTTCCTGGCGATCTTATCGATAAGCGGTATTTTAAAATGAAGCCCTACCTGCCAGGTCCCGTTATAGGCACCAAGACGTTCAATTACATAGGCATTTGCCTGGGGTACAATTCTTATATTTGTCACTATAAGGGAAATTGCTATGATAATTAACACCAATAGCGACAAACTTGAATAAAAATCTTCCATCGTTACCTCCGTTAATCCTTTATTTCTTGAGGCGAAACAATTAGTTTAACCCCTTCCACTCTGACGACCTTCACCCTTGTATCGGCAGGAAAGGTCAAATTGCAATCATCTGATAAAGCGGTCCAAATTATACCATTCACCTTGACCAATCCGGTGTTGAAGGGAGCGATCTTCTCAGTCACTATACCTGTTTTACCTATCAATGCATCGACATTGGTTTTTTCGGCTCCGATCCTGAGCTTTTTCTCTGCTAAGGGCTTTGTGAAATAAAGAAGCAGAACCGAAACTAAAAGGAATGTGATAAATTGAATTACGGGATGCCCCCCTAAAAGAGATACGATGCAGGCTGCAACGGCTCCCACAGTAAACCAGATCGTTGTCAGGCCGAGAGTCATTGCCTCTATCACCGCAAAGAGAACGGCGACACCGATCCAGACTAAAGCCCCGTTCACCATATACCCGAAGATTTCCATAATGCCTACCTATTCATCTCCATTATTCTAACTTTTGAATCCTGTCCAACAACAAAGATACAATATCCTGTGAAGCGCAGGACATCGGAGGCAGGCCTTTTTGGAATATAATGCTTCGGGTCCTGCCGCAGGCCACCCCTATATCAGCTTCCCTGGCTTCCCCCGGACCATTGACCTCACAGCCCATAACAGCTACTGTGATAGGTCTTTTCCCGTTGCGGCTGCGCTCCTTTGAAAGGGACTCCGTCCGCTCCTCCACCTCTATTGCTATAGCCGCCAGATCCACCTGCGTACGCCCACATGTCGGACACGATATGAGCTGAATGCCGGCAGCCCTTATTTCTGCAGCCTCAAGAATTTGTTTTGCCAGGATCACCTCTGAAACAGGATCGCCCGTAAGAGAAACTCTTACCGTATCGCCTATGCCGGAAAGAAGAAGAGCGCCGATCCCTACAGCTGATTTAAGCCTTCCGCCTATCACCGTTCCCGATTCCGTAATACCTATATGCAAAGGATAATCCAGCCTGTCTTTTACAAGGACCAGCGCGTCATAATTTACCTTTACCCGGGAGGCCTTAACCGACAGCACTAAATTTGTAAAACCCATATCTTCAATTCGGGCAACGGTCCTGAAAGCGCTTTCTGCGAGAGCCTCAGCCGTTACACCGCCATATTTTGCTAAAAGATCTTTTTCCAGGGAACCGCCGTTGATGCCGATACGGATGTTCTCCATTATTGTATCTCCCAACTAAAAATATTATCC
>CAZHBR010000070.1:1713-3225 GCA_964530755.1 uncultured Oscillospiraceae bacterium
CTTTTTCCAGGGAACCGGAGTTAACACCTATTCTTACTGGGATACCCCTCTCCCCGGCCTTATCTAAAACAGCCTTTATGCGGTTCTTATCCCCTATGTTGCCCGGGTTTATTCGAATTTTATCCGCCCCGTTTAATATAGAATGAACGGCCAAGCGATAGTCAAAGTGAATATCCGCCACTATAGGCAGATCAACCGCCTTTTTTATTTCCAAAAGAGCGTCTGCGGACTCCATATCGGGGACAGCACATCTGACAATATCACAACCTGCATCTTTAAGCCTGGCTATCTGTTCCACCGTGGCCTTTACGTCCTTAGTATCTGTATTGGTCATAGATTGTATACTGATAGGAGCCATGCCGCCAATCTCAATATTACCGCACATAACTGCTTTTGTCATTTTTTTTATTGCCACTTTTTTTCCCTTTAGAATATAAAACGATCTACATCCTGAACTACAAGATATACCATGAGGCCCAACAGAAGCATAATGCCCACTAAGTGTATTTTTGCCTCAATCTCGTCAGTTATAATTTTTCCGGTAAGACGACGTATGACAAGAAACATGAGGCGCCCGCCATCCAATGCAGGCAGAGGCAGCATATTTACAATTGCAAGGTTCAAGCTGATAAGGGCAGTCAGATTCGCAATATATATAGGACCGAGTTTAGCCTGATCGTTGATAATGCTTACAATGCCTACCGGCCCGACTAAATCCTGCATCGACCCCCGTCCCCCAAACAGCCGTCCCAAATAATTGACCATCTCCCTCATCCATAACCATGTGCCTGCGAAACCTGTTTTCACCGATTTTACGATTGAGTGAGTGGACTTTGATGTTATGCCTATTATTTTTCTACCGTCCCCGTCGATGATCATATCGCTTGTAAGGGTTATGTTTTCACCGCCCCGCTTCACTGTAATTGTGACTGTATCGCCAGTATTTTCAGCAAGGGCAGCGGTCACATCCCCCCAGCCTTTTACGTTTTCATCACCTATCTTAACTATTTTATCCCCAGAAAGCAGGCCCGCCTCATGTGCCGGATAATCGGGGCTCACCTCGCCGATGATATTTGTAGCTACACCTGCTATCATGGCGATCACCGTTATGATTATGACAGTGGTAAGCAAATTCATGGCCGATCCTGCCACCACGACAAGAGTTTTCTGCCAGCCCGTCTTTCGGTTAAAAGCCCGCGGATCATCAGAATCCTCATCGGCGCCTTCCATTTTAACATAGCCTCCGATAGGAAAAATCCTAAGCGAATACCTTGTCTCGCCCTTTACGAATTTCAATATCGAAGGCCCCATTCCAAGGGAAAATTCATCGACACGAATATCTACTGCCTTAGCCGCCGCGAAATGTCCAAGCTCGTGGACGAATATGAGAAGACAAAATATAAGTACTGCATATATGATCGTTAACCCCATTGCTTTAATCTCTCCCTAGTTTCTTTGTCCACCGCCACGACAGTTTCCAAGTCGCAGTCGTATATCGGTGTATGCTCTTTT
>CAZHBR010000070.1:3235-7481 GCA_964530755.1 uncultured Oscillospiraceae bacterium
TCGCATCGGGAATATCTAAAAAAGAAACCTTTCTTTCTAAAAACCGCTGCACCATTACCTCGTTTGCCGCATTCAACACAATAGGATAGCTGCCTCCGGCCTTGAGGGAATCATAAGCAAGCGAAAGACAGCGAAACGTTCCCATGTCAGGGGCCTCAAAGGTCAAGCATTTTAAATCGGTGAAATCAACCTGCGGTATATCATTTTGCAAGCGTTCAGGCCAGGTAAAAGCGTATGCAATGGGCATTCTCATGTCCGGCATGCCAAGCTGCGCAATGATGGAGCGATCCTCATATTCTACCATTGAATGGATGATACTTTGCTTGTGAATGAGCACCTCTATTCTGTCGGGGTCAACATCAAAAAGCCATCGCGCCTCTATCACTTCGAGCCCCTTGTTCATCATGGTTGCGGAATCGACGGAGATCTTCCTTCCCATATCCCAATTTGGATGCTTTAATGCCTCATCGACTCCCACGTTTTTTAGCTGTTTCAGCGTATATCCCCTAAAGGGACCTCCTGATGCAGTAAGTAAAATCCGACGGATGCTCTGATGGGGGTTTCCCCCAAGGGCCTGGAAAATCGCACTGTGCTCGCTGTCGACGGGGAGAATCATAACGCCCTTTTCGCGGGCGGCCTTAATGATCTGCTCACCTCCGGCTACTAATGATTCCTTATTTGCCAAAGCTACATCCTTGCCCGCATTTATGGCGGCGTAAGTGGGCATCATGCCCAAAATACCTGAAAGCCCGTTAAGCATAATATCATAATCTGCATCCCCGGCTATAGTGATGAGACCGCCCTTGCCAAAAAGCACATCAGTACCGGGATAACGATTTTGCAATCTAATAGCATCTTTTTCATGCTGCACAGACACAAGGGAAGGAGAAAAAATATCCATTTGCCTCCGAAGGAGATCGATATTTTCACCGCATGAAAGGGCTGTGACTGCAAAACGATCAGTATTTCTTTTTATTATATCCAGGGCCTGGGTTCCTATAGATCCCGTTGAGCCTAAAATTGCTATTTTCTTCATTTTAATTTCATACTATCAGCACAATATAATAATATATAAACGGTCCGGTAAACAAAACGCTGTCAAATCTGTCTAACATGCCGCCGTGACCGGGAATCAGGCTGCCATAATCTTTTATACCCATATTTCTCTTAAATATTGATGCTGTCAAATCTCCCAGCTGTGCCGCTACACTGCCCAAAGCGCCTATGATCAAGCAGTGAATCAATAAAGGATCGAGGAAAAAACAGGCAAACAACCCGCAAAGTATTACACTACCTGCAATACCTCCTAATGCCCCCTCTATCGTCTTTTTCGGACTGATATTAGAACATAGCTTGTGTTTACCAATTGCAAGGCCTGTAAAATAAGCGAACACATCTGTTCCAAAAGCCGTTAGCAGGATCAGCCATACAAAAATTGTTCCGAATTTTTGATCTACAAGCACAACATGAAAGGAGAAAAATGCCACATAAAATATTCCCGCAACGGTTGCCATAGCATCGGGCAATTCACGTTTCTTTCCATTAAAAAGTGATAAAAGACCTGCCGTCACAACGGCAAAAAACCACAGCATGTAATACTCAGCGTCCACCTTTGCATAACCTGCCAGAAATAATGCCGCCGCAGAAAACAAGCCGATGTTGATGCTGGGATAAATGCGGATTTTTTTAAATCCGTTGTATAACTCCAAAATTCCGACTGCGGCAATAATGAAGCAGACTGCCAGCAAAACGGTACCTCCCAGGTAGACAACTCCCAAAAAAGGCAACATGATCAAACCGGATATTATCCTTGTTTTCATTTGATCCCCCCAAACCGACGAACTCGACCTTGATATTCGGTTATAGCCGCCATAAAATGATCTTCTGTGAAGTCGGGCCAATAAACATCGGTAAATATAAATTCGCTGTAGGCAGATTGCCATAACAGAAAATTAGATAATCGCCTTTCCCCTCCTGTACGTATGACAAGATCCGGATCGGGAATACCTGATGTATCTAAGTAACGTTCAAACATTTCCTCGGTTATTTTCAGCAGGTTTTCTTTTTGTACCGATGCCGAAAGCGATGTGAAGGCCCTTAATATTTCATCCCTGCTCCCGTAATTTAAAGCGATATGAAATCCGAGACCTGTATTATTCTTGGTCTTTTCCAGCGCTTCCTCTAGTTTTTCAACCGCCCCCGACGGTAACATTTCATAATTCCCCAAAACGCTGACCCTGACATGATTTTCATGCAGCGAAGACAATTCTCTGTCCACGTAATTTACAAGAAGCCTGAAAATACCCCCGATTTCGTTTTCAGGGCGCTTCCAATTCTCTGTAGAAAATGCGTAAACCGTCAGATGCTTTATATTCAGCCCGGATGCCGTTTTGACAATCTCTTTTAACGCCATCATACCTGCATTGTGGCCGGCCAGCCGCGGCAGGCCCCTTATATTTGCCCAACGCCCGTTTCCGTCCATGACAATTGCTATATGCCCCGGCATTTTTTTAGAGTTCAAAGACAATTTCACCTCGATTCAGTACAAAGACGGCTTCGAATGAAACCGCCCATTTTACTGTTCACCTTGGAAAATATCCGGTACTTTGCATACCGTCAGGATGGATCTATTTCCGTCCCAATCTCTTTGGATTACCCGAAGCGGACCGCTTGCTTCGCGCCCGTTCGGAGGCGAGGTAAGCTTTACGTCCCATGCTATCGCCTTGGTCGAAAGGAGTTTCAAAGCCCCGTCAAGTTTCATTCCTAATACGTCTACCATCAGACCTCCATAATTTCCTTCTCTTTTATACTTGTAATATCATCGATATCTTTTATACCAATATCGGTTTGTTTTTGTACCTCTGAAAGCTCTTTTTTAAGATCGTCTTCTGTTATCTCCCCGGCTTTTTCCTGTTTTTTCAAAACATCGTTTGCATCACGACGTTCGTTTCGGATGGCAACCTTGGCATCCTCGCCCATTTTTCTCACCTGTTTTACGAGTTCTTTTCTGCGTTCCTCCGTAACCTGCGGTATTGTCAACCTTATAACCTTGCCGTCATTAGCGGGGTTTATTCCCAGATTGGCAATATTGATAGCCTTTTCGATATCTTGTATGCTTTTTGGATCAAAAGGAGCAATCATCAGGGTCCTTGGATCGGGCGCAGAAATATTGGACATATTTTTAAGCGGCGTTGAAACACCGTAATAGTCTAAATAGATCCGGTCAAGCAAAGCCGGGTTGGCACGCCCTGCCCTGACAGTATTTAAATCTCTTTTCAGTGCATCTTTTGTACGCTCCGCCTTCTGTCTAAGCTTATCAATTACCTCACTCATTTTTTACTCCTTCCACTTCTTCCTCGCCTATTTAACGATAGTTCCGATTTTTTCCCCGCAGACGGCCCGGATGACATTTTCCGGTTCATCCAACCCGAATACATGAATCGGTATCCTGTTATCCATACAAAGGGATGCGGCGGTGGAATCCATGACCCCTAGCCCCTTCCCAAGCAGCTCCTTATGAGTCAGCTGCTTGAACCTTTTAGCGTTTGAATTAACCTTCGGATCATCATCATAAATAGCGTCGACCTTTTTTGCCAGTAAAATTACATCCGCCTCTATTTCGGCGGCTCTCAGAGCCGCGGCCGTATCGGTGGTAAAAAAGGGATTGCCCGTACCGGCTGCGAAAATTACCACGATGTTTTTTGCAAGATGGCTCATAGCCCTTCTTCTGATGTAGGGCTCCGCCACCTCCTTCATTTCAATAGCCGTTTGCACGCGGGTAGGAATTCCTATAGATTCAAAAGCATCCTGCAAGGCTAAGGAATTGATACAGGTTGCCAGCATGCCCATATAGTCGGCCGTTGCTCTGTCCATGCTTTTGCTTGTTCTGCCGCGCCAGAAGTTTCCGCCCCCGACTACAACAGCAACCTGGACACCCATATCGACAAGCTTTCGAATCTGTTTTGCCACCATATTGAGCATATTCTCATTCAGACCGAATTTATTTTCTCCTGCAAGAGCTTCACCGCTGATTTTCAACACAACCCGCTTATACTTTGGATTCATGCTAATTTTATTTTCCTTTCTGTTGCAATAAAAGGACACTAGTGGCAGTGTCCTTTCATTATATCACAATTTTTTCCTTAGTTGTTCATCTGTTTTGCTACTTCCTGTGCAAAATCTTCTTCCTCTTTTTCGATTCCCTCGCCCATCTCAAAGCGTATCATCTCCACCACCTCTATAGGCA
>CAZHBR010000071.1:0-1773 GCA_964530755.1 uncultured Oscillospiraceae bacterium
GGTAATATTCACTTTTAGCACTTAGTTCATGCAGCATCGCTACCGGATCTTTCTCACTTATGTTCAAGGATCTGAAAACGTTGTTTTCTTGTTCAATTTTTTCCGGGTCTTCTGATTGCGAGTCTTCTGATTGCAAGTCATCTATCTGTATCAAATCCCATAACACTTTGCAAGCTTCAATACCTTATTATGTCTTTTTTTAGAGTTGATTCCTCTTTTCACCCTTGCCATATCTATTTCCTCCTAACCTACACACCCAACGCTTTTTTAATCCGCTTTTCATCGCCTGCTGCAAGCAATGTAGGCTTACGCAGATTCCGTTTTCTCTTAGCACTTTTTTTGGTGAGTATGTGGCTTTTATATGCCTTATGTCTCATGACCTTTCCGGTCCCTGTGATCTTAAATCTCTTTTTTGCCCCTCTATGGGTTTTCATTTTTGCCATTGTGATACCTCCTGCCTATTATAATAATTTTATTTTTCTGTTTTAGGTGCTACTATCATGATAAGGCTTCTGCCCTCAAAGGCAGGTCTTTTCTCCACAGTGCCAACCAAAGAAACTGCATCTGAAAATCTCGCCATAACCTGCTGCCCTACATTTACGTGGTCTTTTTCCCTGCCCTTGAACCGGAGACTCACTTTAACCTTGTCTCCGTCTTTTAAAAATCTTGAAGCATTGTTCGCCTTAACCATCAGATCATGATCCTCAATAAAAGTAGAAAGCCGAATCTCTTTTACGTCTATGGTTTTTTGTTTTTTTCGGGCTTCTTTTTCTTTTTTCTGAAGTTCATAGCGGTATTTTCCATAGTCTAGAATCCTACAGACCGGTGGATTTGCGTTAGGGGCGATATTTACCAGATCCAATTTTCGATCATTCGCCAGTAACAGCGCCTCATCTATGCCGAGAATCCCTAGCTGGGTTCCATCACTGTCAATAACTCTGACTTCCTTGTCACGAATTTCTTCGTTGATAAGATTTACCTTGCTAATGTTTCGCACCTCCCAATAAAAAAAGCGGGTTGTAAAAAATCCGCTCTCGAAAATCTGCCTATCATCCCAACGAAACGATCAAAACAGCCGGTTTCTATTAACCATTACAGCTTGCGCCGCAAGGTGAGAAGCGGAAAACTTCTACTTACTGTCTACTAAATGAGAATATCACGGTCTTTGCTGTTCTGTCAATGCATTTATTAAAATTTAAGTCTATGCTAATGCATTTTGTTTTTGACTGAGTTGCTTCATTTCGCGCAGCAATAAAACAACCGCCAAAGCCGCCGCAAAGAAATCAGATATCGGACCAGCCGTCCAGATGCCCATTAACCCGAAATATTTCGGGAGAATGACTACCAGGGGAATCAGAAACAAAATCTGTCTGGTAAGGCTTAGAAGTATGGATAAAACAGCTTTTCCAATGGATTGGAAATAGTTTGTTGCAACGATCTGCATACCGACAACCGGGAGCATAAGTAAAAATATCCTTATCCCCTGAGCGCCAAGCCGCAGCAGTTCGGGATCATCGTTAAATATTGATATGAGCTGGTTGCTGAAAAGCTGAACTAAAACGAACCCCGTTACGCTTATCCCGGTTGCGGCTAAAGCGGAAAGGAGAAGTGCCTTCTTGACCCGGTCGTATTGCATCGCCCCATAATTATATCCGATTATAGGTTGGGCACCCTGATTTATTCCAAACATTGGCATCAAAAGCATCATTACCATGCGATTGATAACACCCATCGCCGCGACTGCCATGTCTCCGCCATAATACAAAAGATAAT
>CAZHBR010000071.1:1783-7430 GCA_964530755.1 uncultured Oscillospiraceae bacterium
GAACAAAAACATAGTCGTACCTGCCGCAACCTGCAGCAAAAAAGGCGACATTCCTATCGAAAAGATTTTCAACAGAATATGAAGCTTCGGAATCATATTTCTTTTACGAAGCTTTAAATTGCTTTTACCGATGGTGAAGTGCCGGATGATATAAATAGTTACCATGGTCTGTGTGCTGACGGTAGCAAGAGCCGAACCTCTGACCCCCCAGCAAAGCACAAAAATAAAAATCGGATTCAATATTGTGTTCATAACAGCGGAAAAAAGCATTGTAATCATGGATATTAGGGGATTTCCTTCTCCCCGAATGATGTTGTTCATACCGAAGGAAATAAACTGGAACACCGATCCTACAAGGATAACAAAAAGAAATTGCTTCGAATAGTCAAACACATCCGGCGTGGCACCAAGAAAAACCAATATGGGATCTAAAAATAAAAGCATCAATCCGGAAAACACTAAACCGAAAATAATTAACGCTGAAAATGCATTGCCCAGAATCACTTCAGCTTCATCCAGTCTTCCCTGCCCCATTCGAATTGACACTAAAGCCGTGGCGCCGATCCCGATCAACATTCCAAAGGCTAACTGAAGCAACATAACAGGAAGTGCAATAGTTACCGCCGTCAGCGCCAAGGGTCCTACACCTCTTCCTACAAATATGCTGTCTACAACATTATATAAAGCATGCGCTATCATCGCGATTATAGCCGGTACCGAAAATTTTAACAGGAGCCTGCCTACCGGTTGTTCTCCCAGACGAGAAACCTTTTCTTTGCTTATTGTCATTTATCCCCCTACTACCCACGTTAAAGATACATTTCTATTTTGCATAATCCGCCGCCAAAAATCAATTTTATTCGATAATTTTTGCGTAAAATTAAATATTGTGGCATAATAGTTTTATTTAATCTCACTGCGAAAGGAAATATACGTGATGAAAACAATACAATCAATACCCGAAATGAAGGAATTTATTCAAGAGGAAAGAAAGCTTTGCCATACAATTGGATTCGTTCCCACAATGGGCTTCCTTCACGACGGTCATTTATCCCTCATCAGGCGTTCTATTAAAGAAAATGAAACAAATGTTTTAAGCATATTCTTAAACCCGACTCAATTTGCACCTGGTGAAGATCTTTCCATATACCCGCAGGATCTGGAAAGAGACAGCCGCCTGGCCAGGGAAAGCGGAATCCAGGTGCTTTTTTGCCCAAACAAAGATGAGCTTTATCCCAAGAATTATCAAACCTACGTGTCCTTGGACCATCTTTCACAAAACCTGTGCGGGAAAAATAGGCCAGATCACTTTAGAGGTGTTGCGACAATTGTTTCGAAGCTTTTTAACATCGTTAGGCCTGATCGGGCCTACTTCGGTCAAAAAGATGCCCAGCAGTATTATATCCTCTCCCGCATGGCTAGGGATCTCAATTACGACATCGACGTAATAATGTGTCCGATTGTCAGGGAACTAAATGGCCTGGCAATGAGTTCAAGAAACGTTTACCTGAACCCTGAAGAAAGACGGCAAGCCGAATCCTTACATCAGGCGCTTAAAATTGCAAAAAAGATGATAGCCGCCGGGGAAAGGAATTCACAAAAAATCAAATCAACAATTTTAGAAATAATCGATCGAAACCCTTTAGCTATCATCGACTACATTGAAACGGTAAGAACCAAAACATTGGAGCCTGTCGAAGAACTTAAAGGCCCTATACTGATCGCCTTGGCCGTAGTTTTTGGAAAAACCCGTTTGCTGGATAATATCATCATCGATGCCTGAATCGGGCATTTATTCATTTTGGACTTCGATTTGACACACCTTCATCGCACAAATTGCATTATCGTGACCTTCAGGGGTAACCCCTGCACAACAGGCTGCATCTACAATTATAGAAACTTCAGGCAGGAATGTTTTAATGGTCAGCGCATTTGAAATGATGCAGATATCGGTGCACAGACCGACCAGCTCAATACTCTCAATTTTTTGTTTTTTATCCAATTCAATCAAGTGATCGACCAGATCCCTTGAACCGAAGGTATCTTTTGTAAAGACCGGACTTCCGACGCTGTCGGCTAAAGATTGAATTTCCTTCATCAGTTCCCATCCAAACGTTCCCTCAAGACAATGAACAACGGGAAGGAATTTTCCCTCTTGTGTAGACAAATAATCCGACTGATGTGTATCCTTCGTATAAAGAACAATTCCTTCATGGTTTTTTATTTTAGCTGCCACCTTCGAAACGATACCTGCCGCCTCTTCAGTCCCTAAAGCACCACTTATGAAATCATTTTGCATATCAACTACAATCAGAACCTTACTCATCAATTTCACCTCATCCTTAATGTAACGCCGATTAATTCTTAACTATCGGCATATGATTATATCATGCATTGATAATTATAGATAGATAGAAGAATATTAAGATGCACTTAATCTATACATATCGTAGTGCCAAAAAAATATAATGATAATGATAGCCATGAAAAGACCAGCTATTAAAAGGCAATAGCAAACTGAAAAAGAACCTTGAGAAGTTAATATGGGAAAATGGGCAGAACAAAAAGCCCTGTACAGGGCGAAAAGAAAAAAGCTAGGCCTTAGGGCGGAAGCTTCTGATAAGGGCGGTTTTCTTTGGGAATTGCAATTTCCGCGCGACAGCGCTGACAGCTGTCAGATGGTGCTTTCCTCGTGATCGAAGGGATTGATTGTATTCCGGAAGAATAGGATCACAGAAAGCGGCACGGGTGGCGGAAAGCCATATGGCCTTGCGCTATAAGGGAAACCCTTCTTGGAGATTTTACTTTTCGTGCCGATAAATTCGCCTGTCCAAAAGCTACCAGCCTGGTAGGGACATCATAGCGATAGATATCGCCGATTTCACTAAAGCCTGAGTGCTACGATGTTTTCCGCTAAAAAAGAATACTAAAAGAATCGCATGATCTGGACAATGATGAAGAGGTCCTTGGAATCATTCTTGGTCTTGGCGTATGTACATTTTTCGGAAGGCCTCCGACTGAATGGGATTAATTGACCTTGCGTCACAAAAGTGTCAATATCAGCCCCCGGTCTTTTCAAAAAGAGGCTGAAGCTATCACAACCCTCTTTGGTATTGGAAAAGGAGGTGCTGTCAAACAAGACCTTGCCGTTTGAGTCGATAATAGTTGCTTCGTGCCTGACTTGGCGATGTCAATTCCGGCATAAAACATGGGTATCACAAAATGCTATCCAGCCCATTCGCATCAACAAGAGGTGTCACCTCTCTTAGGAAGCCAAGCTTCAAGAATGACGACACCCTTCACTTATTAGCTTATTATCCCATATGACCATAAGACAACAAGTTTTCATGCGGTATTCTTGTTAAAAAACACCGTAAATACCATTATACGAGGAGAATGCTTATGCAATATTATTTTTGGGAAAAAAACCCTCTACGTCTTCTTGACGAAGCTCAATTCTGGAAAAGACAGGAGAAAGAACATACGGCTGTTGTCCGCAATAGCACTCCGGATTTAGAGCCCAAATATATCAACGAACTTGAAAATTTCGATCTGGCATTTACACAAATGGAAGGAAAAGCCGTTCAGCTTATCGAAACAACGATACGCTCTAAAGAAAATTTAAGTCCTTCCCTGAAAAAAGAGATCAGCATGTTTATCGAGGCATCCATAGCGCAAAGTCAACAATTTATTGATCTGCTTGATTCAATGCTTGCCAACAGCAAGGCAGTTAAATCCAATCAGTTTTCACAAATAGTTATAGACCACATCCGCAGGGAATCGGAATATTTTATCGGAATCGCACAGACTATCATGTACGGATAATAAAATGTGAAAAAACAATACATAGGAGATCAGCTACATACAATTTATCTGATCTCTTATGTAGATAAATGCCGCTATACACGCTGATTTTTATTTATATTTGTTAAAAATATATCTTGTCATTATTAAAAAGCCATGTTATTATATTAACATAAATAACGTACTGAGTTTGCAAGGGTTCGCCCGAGCGGGAAGGCGTGAGAAAATATGCATTTGCTTTCTTTCCTTATGCCTTCGCATAAGGTTTTTTATTATGAAAAATTTGATCGATAAGCTGGCCTCAACCCAATCTTTAAATAGAGCGGAATACGTCGCTTTGCTTACATACAAAGATGATGAAATTACGGAATACCTGTTTGCCAAAGCGAGGGAAACAACGAATCGATATTTCGAACATCGAATTTATCTGCGAGGCCTTATAGAGCTATCGAGCTATTGCAGATGTGATTGCTATTACTGTGGAATACGCTGCAGCAACAAAAATGCCAAACGATACCGTTTATCGCCTTTGGAGATCCTGGATTGCTGCAATGCAGGTTACAAATCCGGTTTTCGCACCTTCGTTTTACAAGGGGGCGAAGACTGCCATTTTTCTGACGATCTTTTGATAAAAATCATTTCTGACATAAAGATTTTATACCCTGATTGTGCAGTCACCTTATCGCTTGGTGAAAAAAGTTACGCATCTTATCTTAAGTATTTCAATGCCGGGGCGGACCGGTATCTGCTGCGGCATGAAACTGCCAACCCATTACATTTCGAGAAATTGCATCCACCGGAACAGACACTGGATAGAAGGAAAAAATGCCTCTATGCGCTGAAGGATATCGGATATCAGGTGGGAACGGGGTTTATGGTAGGCTCTCCCTATCAGACATTTGAACACCTTGCAGATGATCTTATATTCATGCAGGAATTCCAGCCTCATATGGCGGGCATAGGACCTTTTATTCCCCACAAAGATACATCATTTGCAATGCATCCTACCGGCAGCACAGAGCTTACTTTATACTTAATAGCCGTATTGAGGCTGATGATACCGAATCTGCTCATTCCTTCAACCACAGCATTGGGCACTGTTGATCCTTTAGGAAGAGAGCATGGGATTATGGCCGGCGCCAATGTAATTATGCCTAATCTATCGCCTTTTGAAGCCCGTAAAAAATATTCTCTATATAATAACAAAATCAGCACAGGCCAGGAAACGGCGGAAGGCATATCCATTTTGCGAAAAAGCATTGAGGATCTGGGATACGAAATATCTGTCAGCCGCGGAGACTTCCGTCCGTTAGAGGGTTATGAAGAAAGGAGTTCGTAACATGTACAATCCAATGTCAGATTCCGCCTCAGAATTTATCAATCACGAAGAGATTCTAAACACAATCGAATATGCTAAGGAAAACAAAGACAACAGGGAACTCATCGACGGCATTATCGAAAGGGCGCGAAATTGTAAAGGCCTAAGCCATCGAGAGGCTCTTCTTTTGCTGGAATGCGATTTCCCCGAACAAAACAAAAAAATGATAAAGCTGGCTAAGGAAATCAAAGTGAGCATCTATGGAAACAGGATCGTTTTATTCGCCCCCTTATACCTTTCAAATTACTGTATAAACGGATGCACATATTGTCCATATCACCTCCAGAGCAAAAACATCCGCAGAAAAAAACTTACCCAGGACGAAATAGTCAAAGAGGTAATCGCGTTGCAGGATATGGGCCATAAGCGCCTGGCTCTGGAAGCCGGGGAGCATCCCACCCTGAACACCATGGAATATTACCTGGAATCCATCGATACCATCTATAGCATTCACCATAAAAACGG
>CAZHBR010000072.1:0-7386 GCA_964530755.1 uncultured Oscillospiraceae bacterium
AGCTCCGATGTATCGGCTTCATCCTTAAAATCCTTAAGCAGAATGTTCAAAATCTGCTTCGCATCTTTCATACCGATCAAAAACATGATCATGCCCTGCGCCTCTCCAAAGTAGCCTATCAAAACGCCTACCGTCATGGACTCCGCTCCGCCTAAAGCATTGACAGCCGTATTAAAATCCGTAATCCTCACGACCGGCAGATCTATCTTCACTCTTTCATCCAATATGGTTGCCAGCGCCGAAGCGGCATTGCCTGCCCCGATGTTGCCTATTTCCCTTAATACGTCGATATGTATGTCGCTTAGTTCTTCATAACTGTCAAACATGATTTACTCCTGTTCTTTATGGCGGGGTGACACCTTCACGCGGACGCATGCCTTGGCTAAAGCGGCCACGATATCCGTTTCATATTGCTTTTTATAGATTTCAAGCTGTACGTGCAGCCTTCCTTCATTCGTGGTTATGTACTTATTGGGCAAAGCATTCAGCGCCAACGCCAAAACATCCAGCCTGCAGTCGGGACAACTGCAAACGTTAAGCTTCTCCATCATCTCCTCTGACTTCTCCCTGACAAGAAATTCTGTCAGGTTGATCAGGCGAACCGAAGCTTCGTCTTTGACGGGCTCGTGCGCATCGGTGCCGGATTTTGCATGCTCATCCTTTTTTACTTTTGATTTAACCTCTATCTCCGGCTCTATCTCAATCTTCAATTTCGTTTCGATCTTATGCTCTTTTTTCGCCGGGGGTTTAACATCGATCTCCACATCGACGGGCAAGGTCTCCTCTGAAACGGCGTTCTGCTCGCCGCTGTCCTTTGTAATCAGCTTCATCACCTGCTCGGTTTTGTTACTTTTTCTTGCCATATAAATTCATCCCCTTTTCTGATACCAGCTCCTTGACAAAATTGCGATAATCCTTCGTTGTGTTAGATCTGGACGAATACTTATATATGCTTTCTCCATGAGCCGGTGCTTCAGCCACAGCTACAGAAGTTCTTATCTTGACATCAAACACTCTCGAATCCAATTCTCTTGCTATCATCTTAGCCATATCCTCTACGTCCCTTGTAAGCAACCTCCGCTTATCATATTTGTTAAGCAGAATGCCCAGTATTTTAATGTCGGGGTTATAGATATCCTTGACAAGCTCGATGGTCTCACGAAGTTGGGATATGCCAAGCAGGCTTAAAATCTCCGGTATCATCGGGATGATCAGATAATTAGACGCGGTATAAGCGTTGACAGTCAATAGATTCAATGCGGGAGGCGTATCTATGACAATTACATCATAATCGCCTTTGACCGGCGCGATGCCGTTTCTAAGCAGGAACTCTCTCCCCATTTTAGTGAATTCCAGCTCCGCGCCGCTCAATAAAATATTTGATGGTATGATATCGATTCCGTTTTTTCTTTGTATGACCTGGCTTACAGCGGCCTCGCCCTTCATCAGTTCATATACCGTGGGGCTGTTATCGATTTCTGCATCTAGGCAAAACCCCAGATTTCCCTGCGGATCCAGATCCACAGCCAGCACCCGATACCCTTTGTTTGCAAGCCCCGATGCAATGGCGCTAGCTGTAGTCGTCTTTCCTACGCCGCCTTTTTGATTAGTAATTACCACGGTTTTAGCCATAAGCCCTTCCTCCGTTTAGGTGATCAATCGTATATATTCAGATCCTTTTCCTTTTCCCTGCGATAGTTTTCCAGTTCCATTTTAAAAACGTATTCACATATCAGCCTCTGCCCTTGATTGTTCAGTTCAATAAACTTACAGGCATAGCGATAGCGATAGCTGCCAAGGGGACGTTCTTTGTTCTTTCTGAGCACAACGGCTTTTACGATAAGGCCGTTGCGAATCTCGGCAAGCTTCACGTACAGACCCTGCTTTACAAAATACACCCTGTTTGAAAAAAAACACATACCTCCGACACTTATATCTCTAAGCCTCACGCTTTCCCCGACCAAAAGCCCTTTACCCCCGGAAGTGAATGTTGCTATGACGTTTGCTTCTGCATCTGTTTTGACTTTAAGATAATTTCTCCTGTCGGTTTTTCCGCTTCTTCTTATCACATCGAGATTTAACTGGCTGTCAATGGAAAGGCTCACGATCCCCTCCATAGCCACAACCCCGTTTTTCATATACCCCACTGCCTTTGCCGGGGTGTTGTGCGCAAGCAGAGGAAAGCCGTCACCGTGAAGGATGATTCTGTCCTTTTCTACATTGATGTTAACCGAGCTGATCAATACCTTGCAGTCAGAGTCCACTATATCAACTTTTTTATAGATCTCCGTCTCGATCATTTTTTTATCCTTATAAAGTGCCTTGAATGATCTCGCCCTCGGACCAAAATATCCTGCATCTTTCTATGTCGTCCAGTTCGAAGTTAAAGGGCTCATTTCCAAAGAAGATTTTAACGCCCCGATACAGCTTTCTGCGGCAGGTTATGAATCCTGGGTATTCCGTTCTCCCCTGCTCCCTAAGCCTTTGGAGTTCAAGGTTTGCAGTTTTAATGCGTTCTTTTAAAAGCTTTAAATGCCTGTCAAGAAGCATCAGGTGTTCGTGCAGCTTATCGTCTTCTTCTTCATCTGTATAGCTGTGCTGCTTTAATGTTTCCATGAGCCTGACGGCCCTGCTGTTATCCTCTTTTATCCTGCCTATCAGCTCACTGATCGCTTTCTCATCGCTTACCACAACGCCCATTACCTCTATCCTTGTGGATCTTTCTCTTTCGTTTCCTATATATCTTGCATTCAATTCACCATAAAGCCTTACGAAGCCCCCTATGATGAGTTCTTTTTTGCCAACAAGATTGATATTGCCTTTGCATATAATGTCGCTGTCTATAATATAATCGGACATGATGTCGCCTTCAACTTTTAAATTGGCGCTTTCTATGTAACCGCTTCGCAGGTTTCCGCCCGCTATCATTTCTTCTCCGCCTGATCCGTTTATGCCCTTACCGACGTTGATATCCCCCCGGGCCTCCACATAGGCGCCTTCAACTACCCCTTTTACAGTGACGTTGCCCCCCGATTTTATGGAATATCCGAAACGCACATCCCCGCCCACGACGACATCCCCGGGAAAATCTATATTGCCGGTCTTTGAATCCACATGTGAATGCAGGTGAAGAACCTCATTTACATCGATAATGCTCTTTATAAATCTTACAACACCGCTTTTAGACGCTACCAGCTTTGTTCCTTCTTCATTAAATACGGTATTCTTGCCCATAGGAGATGTTGGCGGCATGCCCGCCCTGGCCGGTACCGCCCCGCCAAAAATATTTATCCCGTCAGTCCCCTCGGTTTCCTTCACTATTTCGCAAAGGACCTGGCCCTCATCGACAAGCTGAAAATATTTAAGATTTTTATAGTCGACTCTTTCTTCTACATTGAATTCGGGTTTGTACTCTTTGTCCCTTTTTACGAGATAATTTACATAGCCGTCCTCACCGTCAATCGGGAAATCCCCCTTCGCCACCTCGATCTTAATTCCGTAAATCGGCCTCCCTGCCAGCATTTTAACACTGTTCTCTTTTATGCCGCTGATGATACCCCTGCTTTTTAAAGCCTCTAGCATTTGATCTTCTGTGACGGGCGGCAATTCCTGGTCCTCATCCTTACATTTTGCCAGCTCGATATATCCGGTCATTCCATCATCGCTTACAATGACACTTATTCTCTCCATGCCAACCCCTCCCCTTAATCCCGTTTTGCTATCTGAGCTGATTGATAACTCTTTCCATTTCATCCGCCGCCTGCAAAACTTTAGACCCAAAGGAAAAGCTCTTTGAGGCCTCAATCATTTTGACCATTTCCCTCACCATAAAGACAGCGGAATTTTCCAGATAGCCGGTTTTAATATCGGGATTTTTCACGCTTTCGGGTTTTCCGGACGTCTCTGTCGCTGTAAAACTGTTGCCACCTGTAAGCCTAAGGCCGAAAGGATTTGAAAACCTGAACACACCTATCCTTGCACAGTTAAACTCTTCGCCTATTTCTATTTTCCTGTTTTGCGAATCTAAAACGCAGTTCCCCGCAGCATCCGCCAGATAACTTTTTTGCCCCTCCCGGAAAACGCGAAAGCTTCCATCCCTTGTATATGTTATATCGGCACCCTTTCCATTTTCTATAGCGAAAAACCCTTCCCCCAATATAGCAAAATCAAATGGCATATCCGTATTTTTCAGTTCGCCCTGCGTAAAATCAATGCCTGCGCTTTCGACCTTAACCCCGTGGCCCATGCTTATGGCATTGCCGGCCCCTCCGTTGATATTCTCATATAGCAAGGATGAAAATCCTGTCTGCTGCGGTTTAAATCCAGTAGTGTTTATATTTGCAATATTGTTTGCCACGATATCAAGATGGGTCTGCGATGATACCAAATTTGATGCTGCTGTGTAAAATCCCCTGATCATTTTTTCTCCCCCCGCCTTTAATCCAGGCTGCCTATGCGATTGACGCCCAGTTCATTGATTTTATCATAAATTTTCAGCACCTGTGCACAGGACTGAAAATGGCTTTGCCCCGCTATAAGCCTGCTCAGATCCTTTGCCATGTTAACGTTTGCCTTTTCGATATGAAACTGGACAACGCTGTATTCTTTTTCACTAGCCCTTTGATAGCCGGTGCATTTAAAAGAATCATGTCCCACCTTGATCAATTTGGAACCTTCCTCATTTACGGCTACGTACAGCCTGTCGGCTTTTCTGTCCCCTTCATAAATCGTTCCATCCGAACCTATTGAAAAATCGCTGCTTTTCAACGTAATTTCCCGCCCTCCTTCACCAAGCAGCCTGCCTATGCCCTGCACGACCAGGTGACCGTCCTTATCCAGCATCGCCTGTCCGTTTCTTGTGAGCACATCGCCGTATTTATCGCTTCGAGCCACGAAAAATCCTTCGCCCTTTATTGCGAAATCTACACTTCTTCCCGTATGCTCAAGCATCCCTTGAGAAAAATCGGTGTAGGTATCCATGTTAACGGTCATAAAAGCCCCGGATCCTACAGGTGTCCCGCCGGAAGGGCAAAGCCTTGAGACTAGATGCTCGCCGAAGCTTGATTCTATTGCGCTTTGCCCTTTATAACCGGCAGTTGTTACGTTTGCGATATTGTTTGAAACGGCGTCAATCGATTTTTGCCGTGACAAAAGCCCCGAAGCCGCCTGATAAAATCCCCTGACCATTTTTTTACCCCTTTCAATAACTGCTTAACCGATGCTTCATTTTGATAATGGATGCGGAATGTATCTGTGAAACCCGGGATTCCGTAACCCCCAACACCTCTGCTATTTCCTTCAGCTTCAGATTTTCATAATAATAAAGCGTCACAACAAGTCTTTCCCTTTCATTGAGCTCCTCTATCGCCTCTGTCAGCTTTGCTTTAAGTTCGTCGTACAGCAATTCGGACTCCGGCAGGCCCTTATCCCTTTGGTTATGTATCAAAGGGAAAGCGAGCATCATCTTTTCATATATTACCTCTTCGTATGACAATATTATCGCATTGTTTCTCTGCTGCAGAATCTTATCTAGATGCAACGGTGAAATGCCCATCCTTGAGGCAATTTCCTCCTGCTTAGGTTCCCTGCCCTTTTGGGCATACAATTCTCCGTAGGCCTCATCGAATTCCTTCACAAGGCTCCTTTGATTCCTGGGAATCCAATCCTGCTCCCTCATAAAATCTATAACAGCACCTTTAATCTTTATCGAAGCGAAGCTTTCGAATTTACTTCCCAGATCAGGATTATATCTTTCAACCGCATCGATCAAAGCGATAAATCCCTGGTTGACCATATCATCCAATTGACTGAAATTATTGCTCCTGCCTTTAAATCTGAGCACTATTCTTTTTACAAGCCATGTATAGTTTAAAACGATTTCGTTTCTTGTCTCAACGCTTTTATCCTTTGCATAGCGATCCCAAAGATCCTTTATTATTTTTTCTTCTTTAGTTTGGGAAGCCTCCATAGCGTTCACCTCTTTTCCCGCCCTGATTTACGGCTAATCCTTTGCACGGATCACGCCGATGCCCTGAATTTGTATACCGGCATCGATTTCGTTAAAAGACAGCACCGTCAAATTAGGAATAAACTGCTCGATAAGTCTTTTAAAATAGATCCGCACCACAGGAGAGGTCAGCACTACAGGTCGGCTCACTAATTCCTTTAGCTTGTCCGCTTGCTCTGCCGCACCCTCCACTATCTTTTGAACTGCCTGGGGCTCTATGGCCAGATATGTTCCGAATTCACTTTTCTTTGTGGAATTCAGTATCGTGTCCTCTATATCCTGATCAAGGGTAAGCACCTTGATGCTGCTCCCATCCGTATATTTTCTCGTTATGGTCCTCTTAAGCCTTTGTCTCACATATTCAGTCAGCATATCCGTATCCTTAATCGTAGTTCCGTGTTCCCCCAAGGTCTCTAAAATGCTCTCCATGTCGCGAATGGGTATGCCCTCTTTAAGAAGGTTGATAAGTATTTTTTGTAAATCTGACAGGCTGACGATGCCGGGAACGACATCCTCCGTAATAGCCGGATTAGTTTTCGCCGTATTTTGCAACAAAGTATTGATATCCTGCCTGGTCACGAGTTCATGGATGTGTTTTTTTATGATCTCCGACAGATGAGTGACT
This sequence comes from uncultured Oscillospiraceae bacterium, assembly GCA_964530755.1. Lineage (GTDB taxonomy): Bacteria > Bacillota > Clostridia > Peptostreptococcales > Anaerovoracaceae > CAYRNC01. The sequence continues at coordinate 6,633 of CAZHBR010000072.1, forward strand.
ATGACGGAGACCGGATCTATGACTGTATACCCGTATATCTCCGCCATATCCCTTTCGCTTTCCGCAATCCATTTTGCGGGAATCTCATAGGCAGGCTCAATCGTATCTATACCTTCGATTGTTCCCGTGCAGTTCCCCGGGTCTAAGGCCAGGTAATAGTCCACGAGAACCTCGCCCCTTGCCACCTCTTCTCCTTTGATCTTAATTAGGTACTGGTTAGGGCTGATAAGGGCATTGTCCCTGAGCCTTACAGTCGGAACGACTACGCCCATGTCCTGGGCAAACTGCTTTCTGAATATGACAATCCTGTCTATGAAGCTCCCCCCGCTTCCTTCATCGACAAGGGGAAGAAGGGAATAGCCGAATTCCATCTCTATCGGTTCGACTCCCAACAGGTCATATACGTTATCTATATTGCGGTAATAGTCCACCTCGCTTTTCTCATCGGGAATGAGCTGACTGATCTTTTCCTGTTCGGCAATGCGCAGTTTTTCAGCGGCAGTCCTCAAAAGCATAGCTCCTAAAAGTATCAGGGCTGCCCCGATGACGACAATCTGAAAAATGGGGGATCCGGGGATAAGGCACATGGCAAGGACAACAAACCCGGATATGATCAACACTTTCGGCTGAGATAAAAACTGTTCCTTTACATCCTGGTTCAGATTTCCTTCCGAGGCGGCCCTTGTTACAACCATACCCGTGGCAGTCGATATCATCAAAGCAGGTATCTGGGCCACCAGCCCGTCTCCCACGG
>CAZHBR010000073.1:0-3953 GCA_964530755.1 uncultured Oscillospiraceae bacterium
GCATAGGAAATGAGATCCTTTCACTGGCCGGGCTTGAAAAATCATATAACAGCGGCCTAGCCTCCGTATACCCATTTTCTTCGGAAAATGGAAATGAAATACCCCTTATCTCCTTTAGGGAAGAAAGATATATGGCGCCGGGTATCAAAGTATTAAGGCCCAAGGCTCTCATCCCTGTATTTCCCGGTACAAACTGTGAATATGATACCGCCGCTGCTTTAGAAAGGGCCGGTGCAGACGCGGAAATATTCGTGGTGAGAAACCTCACAACCGAAGCCGTCATTGAATCGATAAATGCCATGGCTTACAAAATATCAAAGTCTAACATCATAGTATTTCCGGGAGGCTCTTCGTTTGGAGATGAACCCGACGGATCTGGCAAATCTGCGGCAGCATTCATAAGAAATGATAAAATTTCGGAAGCCATTCACGAGCTTCTCATGAAAAGGGACGGTCTGATTTTAGGAATATGCAATGGATTCCAAACGCTGATAAGACTAGGACTTGTTCCTTTTGGTAAAATCATCGAAACGTATCAAAACTGCCCCACACTGACATTAAATCGCACCGGTCGACTTCATTCAAGGATGGTGCGAACCCGCATATCATCTAACAAGTCTCCTTGGCTGTCAGATGCCAAAATCGGAGAAATCCACACTCTGCCCATTTCGCATGGGGCAGGTCGATTCGATGGTGATAAAAAATTAGTACAGGAACTTATCGATAACGGACAAATTACCGCCCAATACGTGGACCTGTCCGATAAACCTTCCATGGATGTGCAATACAACCCGGGTGGGTCGCTTTATGCCATAGAAAGCATTTGTTCGCCCGATGGACGGGTTCTGGGGAAAATGGCACATTCGGAACGAATAAGTGAAGGAATTTACAAAAATATTTCGGGGAATAAAGTGCAGCCTATTTTTGAAAATGCCGTGCGATACTACAATTATTAATGACATTATGCGCAATTCAGAATATTATAAAAACATTTACGCATCAGAAATTAAAATATTTTGAATATATGCTTGACAATCGTAAAATCTCATAGTATTATTAACTCACTCAGAGAAAGGGAAGTACGCTTGCGGAAAACCGGACATCTGAGTTATCTGCCTCAAACGCGGGAGCATGGGTCGATAATTACATGCTGAAGCAAAATATTTGGTAAGCAAGAAATTGCTTAATCTGAATAAATTGAAATAAGCATGAAAAACTCGATCGGAGCGTATGTACCGCCATCTGTGAGGCAAAGAAAGGAGGACGTACTCGTTTGAGCTACACTCCTGGTAAAGGGTAGACTGTTCAAAGTTGAAAGATGTCTGCCCTTTTCCTTTTGTTATTCCATTTTCTACTCCGGTGCATATTTTCACCGACATAATGGCACAATTATACCGGAGGTGATCAAATGGCAATCCAGTTATCAACAAAAGAGCGTCTGCTTATGCAGGATCAAAAATCCCATGAAGAGCTTTGCATAAGCAAATACCAAAGTTATGCCAATCAGGCTAAAGACCCGGCACTATCGCAACTGTTTGATTCTTTAGCCCAAAAAGAGCAGGAACACTTAAATTCCATCAACCAGATTTTAAACGGACAAGTCCCTTCCATTCAGCAGGGAAAGCAAACAGGTAGCAGCCCGACAGATACAACGATGTGGCAAACTCCGCAAAGCATGATGATGGAAGCGGCAAGTCAAAATCAGATGCAGGGAGACAGTCAGCAAGACAGCATGTTCTGCAAGGATATGCTGTCAACGGAAAAGTTCGTATCCAGCACCTATAACACGGCGATCTTTGAATGCGCCAGCACCGAGGTTCGGCAGGTACTAAACCACATTCAAAAGGAAGAACAAGAACACGGAGAGCAGATCTTTAAGTATATGCAAAGCAAGGGCATGTATAACGTGCAGTAGCAGTATTTCAAAACGAGACCGGCTTCCACTGAATATGTGACCGGTCTCGTTGTACTTATTTTTATTGTTTAATCAGGCAGCCTACGGGATCAGATTGTAGCTTTCCAAAGTACGCCGCAGATTTTCAAGGCCCTCGTCCGTCATATCGCAAAGAGGCAGGCGGCAGGAACCCACGTCGAATCCACAAAGATTCATGGCGGCTTTTACAGGTATAGGGTTAACATCGGAAAATAGCGCATTTATCAGGGGGATGGCCCAGACCTGAAGTTTTGTTGCCTTTTCTATATCACCTTTTAAAAAGCTGTGCACCATTTGATGAGTCTCCTTTGGAATGATATTAGCCATAACGGAAATTACACCCTTGCCTCCGTAAGAAAGGCAAGGAAGCACCATCCCGTCTTCTCCCGTATAAATGGTTAAATTGTCGCCGCAAAGACTCGCTATATCTCCTAGCTGTCCGGTGTTGCATTCTTTGATTCCTACAATATTATCTATCTTGGACAGCTCGCAATACGTCTTGGGACTGATGTTTACCCCGGTCCTTGAAGGCACGTTATACAAAATATAAGGTAGATCAACAGCTTTAGAATAAGCTGTAAAATGCTCTATCAACCCCTTCTGAGAGGCTTTATTATAATAAGGTGTGCAATTTAATATGGCATCCGCTCCTGCCTTTTCAGCCATTTTAGTCAGATTAACTCCATGGGCTGTATCATTGCTCCCCGTGCCGGCAATAACAGGAACTCTGCCTGCAACAGTCTCTGCGATGTGCCTTACGACGGAAATGTGCTCTTCATCGGGCATCGTTGAGGCTTCGCCGGTTGTACCTGCAGCCACAATCGCATCGGTGCCGTTTTGTATGTGATACTCGCAAAGCTCTGTCAGCTTGTCAAAATCCACACCTCTTTCGTTGAAAGGTGTAACCAGCGCCACACCGGATCCTGTAAATACTATATCTTTCATTTGATTTTTCTCCTTTTCGGTTAATGTACATAGGCAATAACGGAAACTGTTTTCATTGATATCTGTTTTCGGACTTCCATCAGTGCCTCCTTTCCCAGAGTCGGCTGGACCAAATAAAAAAACGCCCGCCTTGCTTAACAAGGACAAGCGTTGACCTGCGGTACCACCTTGATTGACGCTTAATATGCGCCCACTCTGAAGAGTGCTATCACACTCCCTGCCTGTTAACGCGGGCAATGCGTCGGTTGCTACTAGAGAATAATCTTTCCTGTTCACCCCGCCCTCTGAGGCCTTTATGTCTGCGCTGTATCCGTCGGGCTCCCACCGTCCCCAATTCGCTGTGCGATCATTTCGCAGTTTTTCTCCCTCTTCATCGGTTTATAACAATATTAAAGGCTGTTTTGCATTCTGTCAAGAAGTTTTTTTCTAATCCTGATTTTCTTCTACTACCTCTTCCTCGGCACCTTCAACCGTCTCAAGAGCATCTTCTTCAACTTCCGCTTCCTCTTCTTCGATTTCAATCTTAGCTTCGCTAACAGTTAACAATAATGTCTCGATATCTATATCCGGTTCAATGTCCTTTGGAAAAACGATATCTGAGACAAGTATGCTGTCGCCTATGTCCATTTCCGATACATCGACATCGATAGAATTAGGTATATCGTTAGGAAGCCCCTTAACAGGAATATGATCGATATGAAGCATCATAAGCAATCTCCTGGATTCCAGAAGCTCCTTGCCCTCTACCTTTAAGGGAACATTGGCCCGGACTTCTTCATCCAGTGAAATCTGTTGAAAATCTACATGCAAAAATTCCCCTGTAACCGGAGCATTCTGTATGTCTTTAACCATAACATTGTAGATTTCTCCTTTTTCATCTTTTAATTTATATACAGCAGTTCTTCCGAATTTAGAGATGTTCCTCCACAGCTCGTCCTTTTTCACCGTAATTGCAATGGATTCCATGCCTCTTGCAAAGACATTACCGGGCATACTCCCTTCTCTTCTCAGCCTTCTATTGGCCCTACTGTTAGTCTCCTCCCTATTTTGGATGGTTAAAGTACCGGTTATTTCC
>CAZHBR010000073.1:3963-7383 GCA_964530755.1 uncultured Oscillospiraceae bacterium
ATATTATGATCTCCTTTCTTAATGGAATGCAAAACATTCACATATCATCATACCATCTATTCTATCGCTTTGGGGGTATTATTAATCAAAATTCAAAAGCCATATCCCGCGAAACAGGAAGAAGCAGTTCTTTTAAAGATCTGCTTCTCCAATACCTTTAAATACTGCTGCTATCTGGCAATATAATGGGTATGAAGCAACTTATGGGCGATCTCACTGTTGGGTTCTTTCAGGAATTCTTCATATAACTTCTTTACTGAAGGATTATCATGAGATTTCCTGAATTCCAGGACCTCTGCATCCTGTTGATAAAGGGCTTTTGCCCTTTGCACGCGAATGTCGGTCTCCATTTTGACTATATCGTCCACAATAGGCTGACCGCCACCGTTGATGCAACCGCCAGGACATGCCATGATCTCAATAAAATGATAATCGCCTTCACCCCTTGCAACTTTATCCATCAGTTCCTTTGCGTTGGCCCCACCGTGAGCCACCGCCACTTTTATAGTTAAATCGTCATTTATTTTGATGTCCGCTTCCTTTATGTCCTGAACGCCTCTGACCTGCTTGTAGTCTATAGATTCCAGATCTTCACCTGTAAGGATATCTGCAGCGGTTCTCAAGGCCGCCTCCATCACTCCGCCGGTAGCTCCGAAAATGACGGCTGCCCCCGTAGAATCCCCATAGAAAGGATCAAATTCTTCATCAGGCAGCTTAGTGAAATCAATCCCTGCCTGTCTTATCATTCTTGCAAGCTCTCTTGTGGTAATGCTGACATCTACATCGCAAATACCATCTACCCCCAGCTCCTCCCTTGTGATTTCAAATTTCTTGGCGGTGCAGGGCATGACACTGACAACCACCATATCCTTTGGATCTATTCCTTCTTTTTGCGCATAGTGGCTCTTTAAAAGGGCTCCCATCATATTCTGAGGGCTTTTACAGGTAGACAGATTAGGTAGCAGTTGCGGATAATTATGTTCACAAAGCTTGATCCAACCGGGAGAGCAGCTTGTAATCATAGGAAGCACTCCGCCATCCTTAATGCGCCCGATAAGCTCCGTCCCCTCCTCCATAATGGTCACATCCGCCGCAAAATCCGTATCGAATACTTTCTTAAACCCTAAACGCTTTAATGCTGCCGCCATCTTTCCTGTCACAGGGGTTCCCATCTCATAGCCGAACTCTTCTCCCAAAGCAGCCCTTACAGCGGGGGCAGTCTGAACAACTACGTATTTAGAGGTATCTGCAAGCGCATCCCATACTTCCTTTGTGTTGTCCTTCTCTTTTAAGGCTCCCACAGGACAATTGATGATGCACTGCCCGCAGTTAATACAGGGGATGTCCGCCAACGCCATATCGTAAATACTGCCTACGCTTGTGTGATCGCTTCGATCAATGAAGCTGAGAACGCCTACACCCTGTACATCGCTGCACACTTTTACGCAACGACCGCAAAGGATACATCTTGTTTCGTCCCTGACGATGGATGTAGACCTGTCATCTTCTTCTCCGGAAAAACACTTATCAAAGACATCATCGGTAACGCCCAGATCTGCAGCCAACCTTTGCAGTTCGCAGCGATTATTGCGGTAGCAAATAGTACAATCTGCATTGTGGTTAGCCATAATAAGGCTGAATATATCTTTGCGCATTTCCCGAATGCGTTTTGTATTAGTCTTGACAACCATGCCCTCCGATACAGGATGTACGCAAGAAACCTGCACCGATCCGTTAGCATCAACTATGCATATTCTGCACGCACCCACTTCGTTGATACCTTTTAAATAGCATAAGGTTGGAATGTTTATCCCGACCTTTTTTGCGGCTTCCAAAACTGTAGTATTGGAAGGCACTGTAACTTGTATATTATCCACAGTTAGTGTAACATTGCTCATTGATTTGCCTCCTCTGTTAACTCAGCCGGGAGGAGCCTGACGCTCCCGCCGTCTCAAACGCTTCAGGGAAAAATTTCTTCGCGGTAAGAAACGGTACCACCTCTGTTTTCCCCGAACCGCAAAGAGAAGCTGTTTTCATCACTTTCAGGATCGTATCAAGGCGTTTAAAATCCATCGCAGTGGCCGTTTTATTCTTAATCTTTCGGAAGATACCTGTCATATGACGGTTGCCTTCACGACAGGGAGTGCATTTGCCACAGTTTTCGTGGAGGAAGAAGCTATGTACAACAGTAAGGTAGTCGATGATATCATTATTCTTATCCGCTACGACTATTGCACCTGAACCCACATCAAGCCCCTTGCCTTGCAGATCTTCATAAGTATATTTTGTGCTGCAAAGGCTCCCCGGCAGAATACCACCGGAGGCTCCTCCTATTTGAACAAAATTAATGTCTTTATTGTTTACAACACCGCCGGCGAACCCGTCAACGATTTCATTAATGGTCAGACCGAAAGGAATTTCATACACCCCAGGCTTATTTACCTTGCCTGAAATACTTATAAGCTTTGTCCCGGTGCTAATTTCGGTTCCATAATCCTTAAAACTGTCAGCCCCCTTGCGCATAATGCTAACTATAGCAGAAAGTGTTTCCGTGTTGATTACCAATGTCGGCAGTTCCATAAATCCCGCCTGTTTTACGTAAGGTGGCTTAGTCCTTGGCCTGCCGCTTTTCCCCTCTAAGCTTTCGCACATTGCAAAGCCTTCGCCGCAAACGTAGGCACCGGCCCCGCTGAACAGCTTTAAGTCAAATGTGAGACCTGATCCCATCAGGTTCTCACCAAGATAGTTTTTTTCATAGCATTTTCTTATAGCTTCGCGTATATCTTCATGCAGATATGTATATTCTTCCCGAACATAGATGATCCCCTCTTCGGCCTCAGAACAAAATCCGGCAATGATCATACCTTCGATCACCTGGAATATGTTCTTTTTCAGAATCTCTCTATCCTTAAATGTCCCCGGTTCACCTTCATCCGCATTGCAGATGACAAATTTCCTTGCGCCGATGGCTTCCCGCGCTTGCCTTAATTTTTTCCCAGTCGGATAAGCGGCCCCTCCCCTTCCCTGAAGACCGGATGCCGCAATCTCGGAAACGGTCTCCTCTATTCCTTTTTCAAGCACCGTTTTCAAGGCCCGAAATCCACCCAAGTTTACATATTCATTTATATTTTTCCCATCATATTGATCAAAATACTCAGTTATGTATTTTACCTGTTCCATGCTAGCCCCTCCTTTTCGCAATGATATCCTTGACCTTATCCCTGGTCAAATTACCATGCACTTCATGACCGATTCTCACTGCGGGAGCGACATCACAGGCACCAAAGCAATGGGTATAAATCAGTGAAAATTTTTTATCCCCGGTGGTTTCCCCCATTTTTATGCCGAGTTCATCCTCAAACCATGAAATAAGTTCTTTGTTTCCGCTTACGCTGCAGGATGTAGATTCACAGATCTGTA
>CAZHBR010000074.1:0-7367 GCA_964530755.1 uncultured Oscillospiraceae bacterium
TGCATAAATATTAAAATCACCACCTGAAATGTTAATAACGGGATTTTTCATCCCTATAAACTCCGCATATTCCTCTTTTAAATATTCTGCCACCTTATACGTTTCTTCATATGTTGCATAGTGTGTAAAATTGTACTCATCCGGCGGCTTGACAGGTGACTTAAAGTTTACCTTTACAGTATAATTTGTATCAATTTCCACTTTATAATTTTCGCCTTCAATAAACAATCTGCTGATATCAAAATATTCTTTTGGTACTTCACTGCCACCAATTGTATACTTTTCAGCTATAAGGGTTTGAGTTTCTTCATCAGGAACATCATTTGTGATAGGGGTGCTATTTATATCCATGCCAAGATTTTGTGCTGTCTTTTTTACAAGCTTCTCCATTAGATTATAATCTGGATTTTCCGATTTTTGCATTTTATTATATGAGAGTTTATTTTTTATGACAGGTAAGCAATCAAGCTTTATATTTTCATTCCAAGGATTTTCATTTGTCAATTCCATTATATCGTAAGCCATATATCCTTCATAACCCATACCTCCGCTAAACTCCGTATCAACTATAATTGTGGGTAGGCTAGGGTCAGTTGTCACTCTGTTCCCGTTAAAAGAAACAACCGATATTATAATGGCAAAACTAGCAGCGGCAGCAATCCATTTTATATTAATGGGGTTTTTCGATTTGCTGTCATTACCGGTATCTGAAATGATGTCATAATCTATATCAGTGATTTTTTTGTTTAAATCTTTCCCTTTCACAATTCCGAACCCTCATTTCCAAAATATTTTTCAGTTTGTTTCGTGTTCTCATAAGCATTGATTTGCTTTCGCCTATACCAAATTGCCAGCTTCTACATCCTTAATCGATTCAGAAAACCGATATCTTATTGCTGCAAATACGGTCTTTTCATTTTTTTTAAGGGTTTTAGGAAATTTATTTATGCTTTGGTAGGCCCGATCTTTGTTATTTTACAAACTCCATCATTAGGCGGGGGTATCTTCTATTGTAAATATTACAGGTTTATTTGCATGAAGGGAAAGGGTTTTTTTACCTTCTACCTTTTTTATAATAATCCGCATTGAAGGTAACACCAAAACTGTCAGCCCTGCTATTATCCTCGTTCTGACTAGTTTGCTTTCCTGATAATCAGTTCAATGCCCTGTTAGAAATTCTTTTTAAACAGTTGTGTATTTTTCAGCCCGATCACATCATTAAACCTATCGCATAAGATATATAGAGGCACTATGGACAATTCATATTTTTATGATGTTACCTTAACTGAAAGGGAGGGTTTTTTGTGGATTTATATAATAGGAACAGAAGGGGTTGCAGCAATCATACCGCAGGATCATACCAACAAGACTGCGGACCTTGTCCCTATGTTACTAACATTGCAAAAGCAACAGGACAGAATAAGAAATATCGCACAGCATTGTGGACCGGATGTCATTTGCAGTTAACTTTGATGAATATTCCAGTGTTCGGTGAAATCGGTTTGGAGATACATTCGGATACCGATCAATTTTTGCGTATCGAACAAGGTAACGGCATTGTAATGATGGGAAAGCGGAAGGAGCAACTGGATTTCCAGCAATGCATATCGGCAGATGATGCAATTTTTGTTCCCGCAGGGATGTGGCATAATGTTGTTAATAAAGGGCGATGTCCGCTAAAACTCTATACAATTTATGCTCCGCCCCACCACCCGCATGGCACCGTCCATAGAACTAAGGCTGATGCCGATAGATTGGAGGATTGAAGCTGCAATACAGATAGCCTAATAATAACAGAGGATCAGACTGTATCGCCATTTCCAATAAGGTATTGAGTGGCGAACACAAAATAATTAGCAAATGTGCCAAGTTAACCGGCTGCATTAATATTTATCTAAAGCAAGCGGGGCAGCTTTTGCTAATAATAAAATTCTTACCGGGCACAAGCGTGTGGTTCTTTTCAGGGGCTGTGAAGCGGTTTCGCTTCTTAACAGGAATTTTCGCACTTTTGATACTGGTGGTATCCGCGATCTATTTTGCAGTTCAAAATAAAGCGAATTAGCATCAATTTTTCAGGACTGAAGCTAAGTCCTTTTGTCACTAAAGGATCGGTCATGTTAAAGGTGCTGTTTAATCGGTAATTGTCGATATACGTTGTGTCTGTTTATCAAGGGTAAACTGAATTAGTTTGACAGGCATTTTAATTTTGACTATGCATATACGCACATTTCTAATGCCTTTGTTATCCCTTTCCTTATTTTTCTGTTACAATAAGCTGGGAGGATTTTAATAATGAATTGGACTAAGGAACAGTTGGAAACAATTGATACTCGGGGGCGTAACATTTTAGTTTCCGCCGCTGCGGGTTCGGGGAAGACTGCTGTATTGGTAGAAAGGATAAAGCGCATCCTCATCAATGATGATGTCCCTTTATCGGAATTGTTAGTAGTGACATTTACAAATGCAGCCGCAGCGGAGATGCGGGAAAAAATCGTGTCGGCAATTCCAAGCAAAATGCATCAAATACATAAGGCACACATCAGCACTTTTCATTCCTTCGCCTTAGATATAATTCGCCGTTATTTTCATGTAGTGGATTTATCCCCCGGTTTTCATATATGTGATGAGGTAAAAATGGCCTTATTGCAGGACGAAGCCATTGATCAGCTGTTTAAGGAAAGGTTTCAAGATGGGGATGATGATTTTCTAAAGTTTTTACATAAATATGGGACAGGGAAAAGCGATGAGCCTGTAAAGGCTATGATTTTGTCCGTGTACGAATTTATTCAAAGCCTGCCGGAACCCTTTGCATGGTTAGGGGATAATGTTGAGGCGCTGTCGGGGAAAGAGGAGGATTTTAAAACCGGTCATGCGTTTTATGAAATGGGAATAAAAATTGATGAGGATTTGCGCATTTCCATTGCTACTCAGTCAAAAATCCTATCGATGCTTGATGATGCGGGCATCTACAGCCTCGCGGAAAAAGCCAAGAAAGACTTGGAGATGTTAAAAGCCGCTCAAAACAAATTCCAAAAGAATTTTGATGAAGGCAGTCGTGCCGTTCGGTCCTTGCGTTTTCAGACATTTAGGGCAACGAAGCAGGAGCAGGACAGCTATAACTTAATTAAAGATGATGTTCAGGTTTTACGGAAAAATATTAAAGACAGCATGCAGGATTTGAAGTTGCGGTTTTGTGCAAAGCCTCTGGGTGAATACGTTAGCGATCTTTTGTCTACATATGATGATGCAAAGATACTCTTTCGTTTAGTAAAGGATTTTGACCGTCTTTACAAAGGCAGAAAGGATAATCAGGGATTTGTTGATTTTTCCGACATTGAACATCTGGCGCTTAAAATATTATCTGACGATGAAATAGCAAGAGAGTATCGCGATAAATTTCAATACATATTTATAGATGAGTACCAGGACAGCAATTTGGTGCAAGAATGTCTTATCGACAGAATTAAGAGAAAAAATAATGTTTTCATGGTCGGTGATGTTAAGCAAAGCATTTATAAATTTCGTTTAGCCGAACCGGAACTCTTTATTGATAAATACGAGAGATTTAAAAAGGGAAATGATCCTGACAGTATTAAATTGGATTTAAATCGAAACTTTCGAAGTAAAGGACCTGTAATCGATGCAGTAAATAAGGTATTTAAAAGAATAATGACCGCGGATACGGCAGGCATGGATTATGATGAAAATGCTCATCTTTTCAAAGGGGTCCAATATGAAGGTCCTTTGGAGCATCCGGTGGAACTGCACATTCTTGATGATCGCCAGATAGATCTCAATAGTGTAGATGAAGAGATATTGGAAATGAAAAGGGCCGAATTGGAAGCCTTTACCGCAGCATCAATAATTAAAGAAAGCCGCGGCCAGCCCTATTTCGATGATGCTTCCAAAGAAGAACGGCAATTGGGATATAAGGATATGGTCATACTTCTTCGCAGCGCGGCCGGGATAGGCGATATATATTATGAAACCCTGGAAAAAGAAGGCGTTCCGGTGTATATGGATAGCGGGGATGGTTTTTTCGACACTCAGGAGATATCAATATTTCTTAATTTGCTGAAGGTCATAGATAATAGAAAACAGGATATTCCCCTTCTTTGTATGCTCCGCTCTCCAATTTTCGGCTTTTCAGTTGATTCTTTAGCCGAAATTCGTCTGGAGCATAGGCAGGGTCCATATCACGCAGCCTTCTTTCATTACAGCGAGAAGGGTTCAGATGAGACTTTGCGGATGAAGTGTCGTCTTTGTCTTGAGCAAATGCGCAAATGGAAACAGCGATCCGGTTATCTTCCCTTGGATGATTTTCTTTGGAGCCTGCTCACCTCTTCGGGTTATTATAATTATGCGGGAGCGCTTCCCGGAGGAGGACAAAGGCGCGGGAATTTAAGAGCCTTAATAGATAAGGCCGCTGCATATGAAGGGAGCCGGGGGAAAGGGCTTTCGGGATTTATAGGATATGTGGAAGCGATGAAAAAGGGAAAAATCCCTATGGCACCTGTAAAGCTTTTTGGCGAAGGCGACGATGTTGTACGGATAATGACAGTTCATAAAAGCAAGGGATTGGAATTTCCTATGGTATTGGCAGGAAACCTCTCAAGGAGATTTTATCGCTCCAGCACTGACCAGGTGAGTCTTCACAAGTATTGCGGATTGGCACTTAAGCAAATAGACAGGGATAGATGTAGCTGGCAAAGGACAATTCTTCAGGACATTATAGATTATAGGAAAAATCAGGAAGATCTGGCGGAGGAAATACGCATTTTATATGTATCTTTAACTCGCGCAAAGGATAAATTGATACTTTTAGGATCACTGACCGATGTTGAAAAGGCTTTAGATAAAGCCGCATTGCACAAAGAATTGGGCATTGTAAGCGGAAACTCATATATGGATTATATTCTGCCGGCACTTGCAGATTTTGAAAAAATAAATATTGTAATACATGACCGGATGGATATGAGCACTGTTAGAGTTAAAGCGGAATCCCGCCGCCGTCTGAATCTGGAGTCATTTGATGACGGGTTTAGCGTTGAAAAATGTTATGTGCGGCCTGTCTATGAGCGCCTCGCCTGGAAATATCCATTCCCCATGGCGCTTCAAACGAAGTCAAAATACAGTGTCTCCTTGCTGAGCAAAGAAACCCGGGGTCATATTGATGAAGCTGGAAAGAAACTGTATGCTGTTGACCCTGCAATTAATCGCGGACTTAAGGACGGGGCGGCCAGGGGGACCGCTTATCATCGATTAATGGAACATATCCCATTTGCAACCGGCATTAAAGGAGAAGAGAATATTTATTCATATGCACTTAACATGCAAGAGCGTGGACTCATATCTGAAAGGGAGCTCAGGCTGATAGATTTTTCTAAGATTGCAGGGTTTTTTGATTCTTCCATAGGCAGGAGGGCTGCAAAAGCCAAAAAAATATATCGGGAGGCACCCTTCATTTTTAAAAAGGAGCGCAATGGAGAAGAGATTATTGTGCAAGGCATCATAGATTGTTATTTTGAAGAAGAAGGTGGATATGTGCTTTTAGATTACAAGTCTAATTTTATCAGCGAGGAGGAGGACGGTATTGCTTCGCTTTTGGAATTGTATCGTCCCCAGATGGTATTTTATCGGGAGGCCCTGGAAGCTATAAAGGGAGGGCGAGTCAAGGAAATGTACCTCTATCTGTTTTCGTTAGGAAGGGAGATTTTAATTTCCGATTGACTTCGATAGGCAGCAAAGCGTAAAAGTATAATATAGCCGATAATCTTGCAATTAGAAAATCTGCCATAAATCTTAACAATCTATTTGAAAGGGAACTTGAAACTTAAAAGAAATCCTCGCATAGCAGCAGTCTGAATCCTCGCTTAGCGAGGATTCGCTATCTTGATTATCCGTTCCCGTTGAAATGTCTGATTCCGACAGCATGTCATATTAAGTGAAGGGGAAATTTAGTCCCCTTCACTTGTAATGCAGTTACGATAAGGCTTTCATTGCAAGCTCCCGATCCATTTCTCTTTGCGTCAATATTTCCTGATATTCTTCTTCGCTCATCTTTTGCATTGAAATCCCCGTATAACCATAAAATATCGATACTAACGGGTTTACCCAGTTTAGGATGGCAAAGGGAAGATAGGAGAAAGTAGGTACTCCCATAAAACCTTTCATGGTAGCACCGCAGGTATTCCAGGGAACCAGGCTGGATGTCATAGTGCCGGCATCTTCTAAGCATCTTGACAGATTTTTGGGTTTAAGTCTGAGATCTTCAAAAGCTTCTTTATACATTCTGCCCGGCAGGATGATTGCCAGATATTGATCGCAGGCTACTATATTAGTAAATATGCAGGTAAATATGGTCGTTAAAACGATAGCGCCCGTACCTTTTGCGATTTTCAACAGCGCATCGGCCAGGGCCTTCAATTGTTCTGTAGATTCCATAATGCCGCCGAAGGTCATGGCACATAGGATGAGTGAAATAGTCCACATCATGCTTTGCATGCCGCCCCTTGTAAGCAGTTCAAAAATATCTATATTTTCACTCACAGATTCGTATCCGTAGTTTAGAATATAGCCCCAGTTTTTTGGGCCTACGCCCTGTACACCCATAAAAATGACCCCGAGAATGGTGCCGCCTATAAGTCCGGGAAGTGCGGGGGTTCTTAGTGCGACCATTATGATTACGCAAACAGGAGGTATGAGTAGCAACGGTGAAATCCAGAATTCCTCTTTTAATCCTGACATGAGTATTTCAACACCGCTCATATCTACACTTTGACCTGAATGGCCAAAGCCTAATATTATGTAAACAATGAGCGCAATAATCAAAGAGGGGGTGACAGTCCAGACCATATGCCTGATGTGCTCAAAAAGGTTGGAGCCGGCGATGGCCGGCGCAAGGTTGGTTGTATCGGAAAGTGGAGACATCTTATCGCCGAAATAGGCACCGGATACGATTGCTCCTGCAGTCATGGCGGGATTGATTCCAAGCCCCATGCCTACACCGATAAGGGCTACACCTATAGTGCCTGCGGTAGTCCAGGAACTACCTGTGGCCAATGATACTATACAGCAAAGAAGGCAGCCGGCAAACAAAAAGACGCTGGGGCTTAAAACCATAAGCCCATAATAGATCATCGCAGGTACTATACCGCCGGCTATCCATGCACCTATCAGCATGCCGACGGTCATCAGGATCAGACAGGCCTGCATGGAGCGATTAATGGCTGCCAGGATACCCTTCTCTATATATGACCATTTCCAACCGTTTGCGACAGCGACAGCTGCGCCGACAATCGCTGCCACAATCAGTGCAATATGAGCATCACCGTGATTGCTGACCATAATTTCATAATAAAGCAGGA
>CAZHBR010000075.1:0-7287 GCA_964530755.1 uncultured Oscillospiraceae bacterium
TTTCATCTATATATATTCCTCACTATTTACCCAGGCAGAATCTTGAAAATATCTGATCTATAATATCCTCCGCCACAGCTTCGCCCGTAATTTCTCCCAACAGCATGTAGGCCTGCCTTATATCAACCTCTATAAAATCCAAAGCCTCGCCTTTTACGGCCATAGACTTACCGTCTAAAAGAGCATTTCCGGCACGGGATAGAAGCTCCTTATGCCTGGCATTTGTAACAATATTTCTTTGTTCACCTACTGCCAGCCCTCCGTAAAACATAGATGTGATGGTTTTTTCAAGTTCATCTATCCCCTCTTCAACTGTAATGGACGTGTCTATTATTACGGATTTCGGTATCAGCTCCTTAAGCTGTCTTTCTGTTACCTTCTTCCCGAGATCTTTCTTATTTGCCAGTATGATCGCTTTTCTATCCCCGATGTGACGTGCAATATAATAATCTTCCTCCCTTAAAGGTTCGCTTGCATCTATCATAAGCAAAATTAGATCAGCCTTGTTAAATGCTTCCTTACTTCTGTTCACTCCTATTTTTTCAACGGGATCTTCGGTTTCGTGGATTCCTGCGGTATCGGTAAGATAAATCGGTATGCCTTTAAGGCTCATCATTTCCTCGATTGTATCCCTTGTGGTGCCCGGGATGTCAGTGACGATAGCCCTTGATACCCCAAGAAGCCTGTTCATTAAAGATGACTTTCCGACGTTGGGCCTGCCTGCAATTGTGATCCGCACACCTTCTGCAATGAGGCGTCCCGTATCGGCTGTAGCAAGGAGCTTTTCAATCTTATCGTTTATTTGCGATATGCTGTCTATTAAATTATCATATAATATTTCTTCTATATCCTCATCGGGATAATCTATATTGACCGCTATTTCCGCAAGCAGGTTGGCAAGTTCATCTCTGATGCTTTTAATGCTGCTTGACAGCCTGCCTTCTGCCTGATCTACAGCCGTTTTAAATCCCACATCCGTTTTCGCTTTAATGAGGTCTATCACAGCCTCTGCCTGGGCAAGATCTATTCTGCCGTTTAAGAAAGCGCGCTTTGTGAATTCTCCCTGTTCAGCCGCCCTTGCTCCTTTTGACAAGACTAGAGAAAGAATTTTTTCAAGGGAAATAATACCGCCGTGGCAGTGTATTTCCGCAACATCCTCTCGGGTATAGGTAAAAGGCGCCTTCATAAGCACCGCCATCACCTCGTCGATGAGTTCTCCGCTATCGGGATTGCGCACGTGCCCGTAGGTTAATCGTTTATTGACTATAGACTGTTTACCTGTTTTCGGGGAAACAAATATGCCCGTCAGTATTTCTTCAGCCTTTTCTCCGCTCACTCTGATTATTCCTATGCCGCCTTCTCCTATAGGGGTGGCTACTGCAGCAATAGTATCTTCCATGGCACTCGTCCTCTTATACAAATAAAATAATAACCTGCATCGGGATTGAGCAGGTTATTTTGAAAATCTACTTCTGTTCAATTATGACCCTTCGGTAGGGTTCATCCCCCTCGCTTCTTGTCATCACCTGGGGATTTCTTTGCAGTGTAGAATGTATTACCTTTCTTTCATAAGGATTCATGGGCTCCAACCTGACGCTTTTTCCCGTTTTTTTGACCTTCTCGCCCAAACGAATAGCTAATTGCTCTAAAGTCTTCTCTCGTTTTTGCCGATAGTTTTCCGCATCGACAACGACCCTGGAGTATTTTTCTGATTCCCTTCCTACAACAAGGCTTGTTAAATATTGAATTGAATCTAGCGTCTGGCCCCGCTTGCCTATTATGGTTCCGGAATCTTTACCTGTTATATCGAAATAGAGGCATTCATCATTTTCTGATGCAACGACTGCAAGATCAAGACCCATGCATGAGATAACCTCTCTTAAAAATCCGAGTGCCGGTGCATTATCAATGGGCTTCAGGTTATCGGGTCTTATTCTTATTCCTGTCTCTTTTTTGCGATCGTTTCTCTGATCAACCTCAGAACCTTCATCCGTCTTCTTCTTTTCGCTTTGAGATTTTTTCGGTTCCCTTTTCGTATTTCTTATATTTTTTTCTTGTTTTGCCTTTTTATTATTTTTTTCATCAGGAGTTTCTTGCTTTGAAATGGGTTGAACCCTTACCTTGGCGAGCTTAGAGCCGAACCCCAGAAAGCCTCTTGAAGGCTCTTCTAAAACGATCACTTCTACCTGGTCGCGCTTCAGCCCTAAATCCGTCAATGCCAATCTGACGGCATCTTCTACGTCTTTTCCCCATTTTTCTGAAAAATCCATTTGTTTTCCTCCATATATTGAAACATTGCACTATAAGCAATGCTTTTAAAAATCACCTCTTTGCCGATTCTTTCTTTTTTTTCCATCGCTGCATTCCAAAAGTTTGAACTATCATAAACAGCGTACCTATAAACCAATACAACGTGAGACCCGAAGGAAACGACCTTCCCATCCAAACGATCATGACGGGGAAAAAATATTTCATCATCTTCATCATTCCTGCCGTGCTCCCTGCCGTCATAGCACCGCTCATCGCCTGTGTCATCGAAAAGGAGAAAAATGTTGCAACCCCCGCCAATATAGGCAATATCCAAGGGTCAGGCTGCGAGAGATCAGGAACCCAATAAAATGATTCGTGAACTGCCATCAGCATGTGAGTTTCTCCCATAAAAACCGTCGGGTTACGCAGCAAAACGAAGAGGGCCAGGATTATGGGCATTTGAACCAGCATCGGCAGACAACCGCCCATAGGATTAAACTTTTCCTCTTTATAAAGCTCCATCATCTTCATGTTCAAAGTTTCTTTATCATTGGCATATTTTCTTTGCAAAGCCTGCATCTTCGGCTGCACATCCTTCATTCTGGCGGAGCTTCTGATCTGCGCAGCATAAAGGGGGAACAGCAATCCTCTTACCAGCAGCGTGAATATAATCAGGGTAAAGCCGTAGCTGCCTATAAAATCATAAAGATGCGTCAGTAGCCAACCCATGGGCTGGGCTATAAAGGACATTATTTTCTCATAGGTGGTCATTAACTATCCTCCAGTCATTTTAAAGGGTCATACCCTCCGGGGTTAAAGGGATGACATTTTAAAATTCTTTTCATTCCAAGATAAGATCCCTTAAATGTTCCATACTTTTGAACAGCCTGCATAAAATATGCGGAACAGCTGGGATAAAACCGGCACGTCGCCGGAAACAGCGGTGAAATGAATTTCCTGTATCCTTTTATTAATAAAATAAGGACGTATTTCAAAACCTTCACCTGTCAATCTCATAGTATTTTTGATTTTCTTATTGCGGCTTCCATACTTTTTTTCACATCCGCACATTTCAGTTCCACAATACTTCTGCGAGCGATAAACAGGATGTCATAGCCCGGCCTAAGATCGTTTTCTATAGATCGATAGCTTTCCTTAAGCAATCTTCTTGCCCTGTTTCTTTGTACACTTCCTCCTACTTTTTTGCTTGCCACAAAAGCTTTTCTGTTATATGGCAGACCGTTTTTCCGGAAGATTAGAACAAGGCATTTTTCTCCCACAGACTTGCCTTTATTGTATAATAATGTAAATTCCTTTTTCTTGCGCAGTACATCCTGTTTGAGCATGTGGACTCCTTAAGAGATTCGAAACAAAAAGACCACGCTTGCGGTCTCTATGCTGTGAGTGATTTTCTTCCTTTCAATCTTCTTCTCTTTAGCACATTTCTACCGTTTTTTGTGCTCATTCTTTTTCGAAAACCGTGTTCTTTGCTTCTTTGTCGCTTTTTGGGCTGAAATGTTCTTTTCATTTTTCACACCTCCTCGCTGATGATTTTGGGAGTCAATTGCCACGTAATTATACATTTAAAGTACTTTTATGTCAAACTGTTTTTCGATACCCTTCCCTTCTCAACTGTAATTACTTGTCCCCCTTTTATTCTTTTCATCAGAGCGCCGCTTAAATCTGCGGAAGTTATGAACAATTGTATGTTCCAAAGGGTATCGAACAGGAATTCCTGCCTTGATGCATCCAGCTCCGAAAGCACATCATCAAGAAGTAAAACTGCATCCTCTCCTTTTTCTTCCTTTATCAATTTTATCAAAGCTAATTTCATTGACAGTGCCGCCGTTCTCTGCTGTCCCTGAGATCCGAAATGCCTTGCATCCATCCCGTTGATGGTTACTTTTATATCGTCTTTATGAGGGCCGGCGCTCGTTATACCCCTTGCAAGATCTGCTTTTCTTCTTTTAATTAAAATTTCCTTAAATGATTCGCTTATATCGGACAGATCAAAAACCTCTCCTGTGTCCGGTTCATAAATCAGATCCAGTTCTTCTTTTCCCCCTGTTATCTGACTGTGGTAATCACGGCTGAAAATGTTGAGTTTATCAATAAAGTTCTTCCTGTCCCAAATTATCCTGGATCCGCTTTCCACAAGTATTTCATCCCATGTTCTAAGCATGTCTGCATCGGCATTTGTTCTTTTTAGAAGCGCATTTCTATGCCCTAAGGTCTTTTTATATCTTCCCAGGTTGCGGTAATAAACCGGTCGAAGAAGACAAATCTCCCTGTCCATAAACCTTCTTCTCTTTTCCGGTTCATCCTTTATTATTTTCATATCCTCGGGAGAAAATATTACCGTATACACATGTTCAAGCAGGTCGCTTGTTTTTTCCGCCGCCACATTTCCTATTTTAATGCTTTTTCCAATCTGTGAAATACCTATTTCTATGCTGTTTTGAATGTTATTTTTCGTGTATCCGCATTTAACAGTGCAGGAGCTTCCACAAAACCCTATCATTTCTTTATCTTTATTTGTTCTAAACGATTTACCCAGGCTCATTATATACAGACTTTCAAGAAGATTCGTTTTTCCCTGAGCGTTCTTCCCTATTATAAGGTTGGTTTTTTTATGAAAGCTTATCTTTTCATTTTTATAGTTTCTAAAATTTATCAGGCTTATTTCATCGATATACATGTCAATTATTGCCGGAAATCCTGACAGGCAGAATTAGATATTCGTATTCATTTCCGTCTGTTTGTCTTATCAGGCACGGGCTGATGCTGCTGTTGAAGTCCAAAGAAATTTCTTCGTCGCTGATTGCCTTTAACGCATCAAGGATATATTTGGCATTGAATCCTATATCGAGATCATCCCCTTCCTTTTTCATGAACACCTCTTCTTTTACGTTACCTTCCTCCGATCTCGACGTAATAATTATTTTATCCCTGAATAAAGAGAGCTTTACCAGGTTGTTCCTCCCATCTCTTGCAAAAAGGGATGCCCGTTCGATGCTTTCAAGAAATTCTTCTTTATTAACTATTATTCTGCTTTGATAATCCTTAGGCAAAATTTCTTGATATTTTATAAAATCTCCCTCCAGCAGCCGTGCAACTATCAGCGTATCATCCATTGAAAATACAGCTTTTTTTTCATCGAGCATCAGATCTATAAAACCCGTCTCTTCACTTTCTGTAATTATCTTATTGATTTCATTCAATATTCTTGCGGCAATTATTATTTTCAACTTTTGATCGTTGTCCATCCTGGTTCTTGTAACGGCCATTCTGAATCCGTCAAGCGCAACCATCGATAACTGGCCATTTTCTATTTCTATCAGAACTCCTACTATAACACCTTTTGATTCTTCTATGCTTGCTGCAAAGGATGTTTTCCTTATCATATCCCTTATCACTTCTTTGTCGAATCTGATTTTCTTTTCCTCTTTTATTACGCCGATTTTGGGGAATTCATCTGCCGGCTGGCTGACTATGGAAAAATCAGAGGCAAGACATTTTATAGACAGCTGATTATCTTCCTTTACTTCAATTTCTATATCCTCGTTTGGCAGCCTTCTTATTATATCGTTTAATAATTTAGCTGATACAACTGCAGATCCTTCTTCTAAAACAGGACAAGATAATTGCTTTTCGATACTCAAATCCAAATCAGATGCACATATCTTTAATCTATCACCTGCTGCTTCAAGGAGAATTCCTTTTAGAATTGGTATAGTGGTTCTTACGCTTACCGCTTTGGAAACGGTATTTAAAGCTTTAGATAGTGTCTGCTGATTGCAAATTAATTTCATGGTGGCTGTCTCCTTCTTATTATATCTATTTAGTAGAAGTAGTAGTAGGGCCTGTGGATTTGTGGATAACTTCTGTGGATAAAGAACCAGCAGCGTTTGAGAGGCCGACTACTCTGTGGATAAGTAGCAAAATTTATTCACGGCCATGTCAGTTTCCACGAATAGATGTTTCTATTTTCATAATCACTTCTTTAAGAACCTCATTCTCTTTCAGCTCACCGCCTATTTTATCGCAGGCATGCAGTACTGTTGTATGATCTCTGTTTCCGAAAGCCTCTCCTATCTTAGGAAGGGAAAGTTCTGTCATTTTTCTGCAAAGGTACATCGCTATTTGCCTGGGGAAGGAAAGATTTCGCGAGCGCTTTGCCGATTCGATGTCCGACTGCTTTATATCAAAGTGCCTGCAAACGTGATTTTTTATAAGATCCGGGGTTATGTCTCTGTCTTTTATTAAAAATACATCTTTTAGAACTTCCCTTGTTAAATCTCGGTTAATGCTTTGTCCTGTTAAAGAGGCATATGCAACCACCCGAATGAAGGCTCCTTCAAGCTCTCTTATATTATGCCGGATTTTCTCGGCGATGACTTCAATAACAGACATGAATTCATCGTCGACGGCTATTTCCTCCAGCTCGGCTTTTTTGCAAAGTATCGCCACGCGGGTTTCAAAATCGGGAGGCTGGATGTCTGCCATAAGACCCCATTCAAAGCGGGAACGCAGCCTTTCTTCAAGGGTAGCGAATTCCTTGGGAGGCCGGTCGCTTGAAAGTATTATCTGCTTGTTTGAAGCCTTTAAAGCTTCAAAAGTGTGGAAAAACTCTTCCTGAACCCTCTCTTTTTTTTCAATAAATTGTATATCGTCAATAAGCAGTACGTCTATACTTCTGTACTTGTTTTTAAAAACGTGGGTTTTGTTTTCCCTTATGGCTTTAATGAGTTCGTTTGTAAACATTTCGGAAGAAACATAAAGAACTTTAAGCTTGGGAGTGTGGCGTACTATATGGTGTCCGATCGCATGCATCAAATGAGTTTTTCCAAGTCCCGCCCCGCCGTAGATAAAAAGTGGGTTATAGGCATATGCAGGCTGCTCCGCGACAGCCAGGGAGGCTGCGTGTGCAAACCGGTTGTTGTTACCGACGACAAATGTGCTAAAAACGTATTTAGGATTCAAATAAAGTTCGTCTGTGAATGTTCGGTTCAAAGCGTTTGCTTTAGATGATTCTGC
>CAZHBR010000076.1:0-1208 GCA_964530755.1 uncultured Oscillospiraceae bacterium
AATTGAAATGCCGCATCATTTATCTGAAGCTTTTCAAGCGCATCCTTGACGTTCTCGTACTTTTCCCCTTCGGCAGGATAAATGCCGCAAAAGACCATGGACTGTATCTTCCTGTATCCCGGAAGGGCTTGTAAAGCCGGCTCGTTATCTAAAGTAATCGTGTCACCGACGCGGGCATCTGCCACCTGTTTTATGCTGGCGCAAATATAGCCGACCTCCCCGGCTTTCAGCTCTTTAACCGGAACGGGTCCCGGCGAATAGACCCCTACCTCGGTGACTTCATAACATTTTTTAGTGTTCATCAAAAGGATATGGTCGCCCTTTTTTACGCGGCCGTCAAAGACCCTCGTATAGACGACCACTCCCCGATAATTATCGTAATAGGAATCGAATATCAATGCCTTCAGTTTATCTTCAATGCGGCCTACGGGCTTAGGTATTGCAGCAATTATAGCCTCCAGCACTCCTTCAATGTTAATCCCCTCCTTCGCGGAAATCAACGGAGCATTTGAGGCGTCTATACCTATGACGTCCTCAATTTCGGCTTTAACGGCATCCGGCTGCGCGCTGGACAAGTCGATCTTGTTGATGACCGGCAGAATTTCCAGATCCTCATCAAGTGCAAGATAGACATTGGCCAGGGTTTGGGCCTCCACTCCCTGGGTGGCGTCTACTACTAAAACAGCCCCTTCACATGCTGCCAGACTCCTTGAAACCTCGTAGGTAAAATCAACATGTCCCGGAGTATCTATCAGGTTGAAAATGTATTCATTTCCGTCTTCGGCCCTGTAGGTAAGCCTCGTTGTCTGCAACTTTATAGTGATGCCTCTTTCCCTTTCGATATCCATATTGTCCAGGAACTGCTCCTTCATATCACGATGGCTGACGAGACCGGTCTTTTCCAACAGCCGATCTGCTAAGGTTGATTTGCCATGATCTATATGGGCTATGATGCAAAAATTTCTAATGTATTTTTGATAGGACTCCATGCTTCCTCCGTCTAATTCATAATAAGTAAAAACAGACTGCTTTCGCAGCCATTACAGTTTATCATATAAAATCCCCTTTTTACAAGACCCTCGAATCAAAAGTGAAGTCTTTTCTGGGCCATTCGGTAAAACCCAGACATTTCCGGATACACCCAGCTATCCCGTCGATTTGCGATACGATATCCTTTCGGACTTTCCTTACAACCCTTGATGCTTCTG
>CAZHBR010000076.1:1218-7192 GCA_964530755.1 uncultured Oscillospiraceae bacterium
GGAATCGATACGGCGGGTCTGAAGACTTAATTCCGCTTCTTTGCCGGTCATAAGCGAATGAGAATCATCGACGACTGCAATTCCGACAAGAAACAGACAAACAAGCATAAACACTGCAACTTTTTTCATTTTGCATCATCCTTAATTATTTCTGCCAGCACATCCGCAAAATATACTGCGGACCGTCTGGCCTCCTCTATATCATTTTTATTGTTGCCCATTTCCAGCAACAGACAGTAATCGGATATGTATTGATTGTATTTATAATCTTTTTTTATGATTCCCTTTCCGAAACCGGGATATACCTTATTAGCCTTTTCGATCACCTTCCCGGCAAAGCCCAGCAGCTTTTCTTTGTTTTCATTTCCTAATCCTACCACTAAACTAAACTGCGCCGCTTCTTTCCCATCTACAGTAAATACACAGCCTTTATTCCCCGTATAGGCGGCTGCATCCCTGTGAAGATCAATGATACAGACGATGGATGGATTTTTTTTAAGTATCGCTTTTACCGTTTCCATAGAGCGACTGTAGGATTTGCTGTATGAAGGCAGGTCGTGAACGGTTTTATCGTGAATAACCGAAATGCCCTTTCCCTTAAGCGATTTATCTAAGACGTCTCCTACTTCTCTTACTGTTCCGGCTTCCTCGGGCGAATGGAAATTACCGCTGCTGATCGGCATATAGGATTCCGTTGCATGGGTATGATATATCAGCACTAAAGGGCCGTCAGATGTAACAGTGTCAACTATACTTTCTTCGGCCACAGGCGCATTTTCCTTCTGATGGCTGTCCCCTTCCCGCGCGCCCTCAAGATTTACCGCCGCCTCCCTGCCCTCTGCGCCTATGCTGCGGCTTATTATAGGGTAGGCAGCGGAAAGACACTTTTTCCCCACCTGTTCTTTGAAAACAGAATCTGTCAGGCCCGGTTCACCTTTAAGGAATGTTAAAGTTGCAATACACGAAAGCCCCCAAAAAACTAATGTCAACAACAACAGCTTCCGATTTTTAACCGGCCGTTTGAAAGCGGGTCTCCTACTATACATATGCACATACACCTCTCCCTAAGAAGAATATATGCCGGGAAGCAGCGTACTATTAATCCCATTTGAAATCACCGTGGAATAGTCATCTATTATTTGATCGATATTTGTAGTGGTGACTATCATATCCTCTCCGGCTTTCTCAAGGTATGCCCGTACCTCTTTCGGTTTTTTAATGTAACCTGCCAGGCTGTCCAGTATCAACGTTTTTGAATCTATTACCGTGGGTACGCCTATTGCCACTACTCTGGCACCCAGGGCCTTTTCGGTAATATCCTTTCTCATGTTTCCCGTTCCAGAGCCGGGGGATATTCCCGTATCGGTAACCTGTATAGTTGTACTGATGCGTTCAATGCTTCGGGCAGCAAGTGCGTCTATTGCAATGATCACTTCCGGCCTTACAATATCTACCGCTCCTTTAATCAATTCGGCAGTTTCCATTCCCGTTGTCGCCATAACTCCGGGTGCCAGCGCACTTACACATCCAACCTGATCATCAAACGTAGCGCCGTAGGCAAGAAATATATGACGGGTTACCTTTATTTTAGATACAGTTATGGGCCCAAGGGCATCCGGGGTTATCTTATCGTTGCCCAAACCGATAACGAGTACTTTCAGTTTGCTATGAAACTTAATAAGCCTTTTCAGTTCCCCCGAAAGAGCCTTTGCAGCCTCGTCCTTCCGGTCTTCTTCATCTTCAATGTCTTCTATTTCCATTGTCACATATGTGCCTATGGGTTTACCCATGACATTGCTTCCATATTCGTCTGCCACCTTAATCCTGGTTACTTTAACGTGATCTCCGAAGTGATCCTCATAAACCTCCACCCCGGGGATCTCCACTTTTTTTTCTTTGCCCTCCTGTTCAAGCATTTCCTTGGATTCAATAGCCAAATCGGTTCTGTATTTCAATATTCGTCCCTCTTTTCCGGATATTCAATATCTTTAGCTATTTTGCGCTTGCTTTTTAAAAATTATTCCGATATACTTTGTTAGGCTATATTTAATGAAAGTGGGGTGAAGATATGGCAAATATCAAGTCTGCAAAGAAAAGAATCCGGGTGCTTGCCAAAAAGACGGCGGCTAACAGGAGAGTTAAATCTCATCTTAAGGCTATCGTTAAGAACTTTGACAAGGCTGTTGCAGATAGGGATATGACCGTCGCCGCAGAAAAACTGGCCCTGGCCGAAAAAAGACTGATGCAAGCCGCTTCAAAAAAAGCAATCCATAAAAGAGCGGCCTCCAGAAAAGTCTCCAGGATGACAAGAAAATTCAACAAGGCGAGAGCGGAATAAATCTCACCCGTCCCCACCCGTGCATAAGTTAAATGCATATTAAAAAGCCGGCAGTGTCTCCCGGCTTTTTTAGCTTTTTGTAAGACAGAGGGCACAAATTAACATAATACCCGTACTGATACAAGCTTCATTGATATGAAAATCTCCTGAGTGCAATGGAGGATTATTTCTGTGCGGAAAGCCGCTGCCAAGGAAAAAAAATGCCCCCGGAACGTGATTTAAATAAAATGCGAAATCTTCTGTACCAAGAGACGGGTTCTCCATTTCTATGACCTTATTTCTTCCTAAATGCTCTATGCCTGCTTTTCGAATTATTTCTAACGGACCCTCATGATTAATTAAAGCGTCGTAACCCATAACGAATTCCGCCTCCGCCTCAGCCCCCACCGCTTTTGCCGTATACATAGCGATTTCATTTATGCGTCTCTTCAGCTGATCCCTCTGTTCGCGGTTAAGAAAGCGCACGGTTCCATTAAGCTCGACTTCATCGCATATGATGTTGGCCCCCCCTCCCCCCTGAATCATCCCTACGTTGATTGCCACAGGAAGAAGAGGACTGACAAACCGGCTCACCACTGTTTGCAGGCTGCAAATTATCTGTGCTGCAGCTACAATGGCATCGACTCCGGTCTCAGGATAAGCCCCGTGTCCCGTCTTGCCTTTGACCTTGATTCGAAACTGATCCGAAAAGGCATGTACCTTGCCTCTTTTTAACCCGATTTCGCCTGCAACAAATTCCGGCTTAACGTGCAGTCCGAAAATCACATCCACCGCAGGGTCCTTTAAGCACCCGGCATCTATCATGCGCTCTGCTCCGCCCATAGTTTCTTCAGCGGGCTGAAATATGAATTTAACGGTTCCGGAAAGCTCGTTGATTTTCTTTTTAAGAACGTCGGCCGCCCCTAACAGAATCGCCGTATGCACATCGTGACCGCAGGCATGCATAAGGCCCGGGCGTTCGGATGAATAGGGAAATCTTAAATTTTCGAATACCGGCAGACCATCTATATCGGCGCGCAAACCTATCACGGGGCCCTTATTCCCGCCTTCCAATACACCGACTATACCGGTGGAGAAAGGTCGGGTAAACGGAATCCCGAGAGCCTTGAGCTCTGTAGCTATTTTCTCCGATGTTTTATGCTCCTCATTTCCGATTTCAGGCCATTTATGTATTTCTCTTCTGATTTGTATCGCTTTTTTCACAGCTGCCGGAAGATCTTCGGACATATCCCATGCCATGCTCATCCCTCCCCCTTTCTAATTCTATTTCCTTTGATTCAATTTGATTCTGAAAAGATCTTTAGAAAGCCTGTGGTAAAATGGCGACATTGGCAATATAATGGAATAAGAAACCGGGATACGACTAAGAAGATGCAAAGGAGGGTCCGATCGTGATAAAACCCAATCCGTTAAAGCCGGGCAGCCGGGTGGCTCTTGTTGCACCTTCCTCCCCGGTCGGTGAAGAAAAGCTTTCGCTTTCACTTGAATCTATTCACTTCTTAGGGTTTACACCTGTCCTTTATCCAAGCTGCACCATGCAGGACGGCTATCTTGCAGGAACTGACGAGGCAAGGGCCAGGGATATAAACGATGCTTTTTCAAATCCTGAAATCGATGGTGTCTTCTGTCTTAGGGGAGGATACGGCGCCATGAGGATTCTGCCTCTCCTTGACTATGACTCAATTAAAAATAACCCTAAAATATTTATCGGGTACAGCGATATAACGGCTTTGCATACTGCAATTAACAAACTGTGCGGCTTTATCACATTTCACGCTCCGATGCCCACGGCAGGATATCACACGATGGATTATTTTTCCCTGGAAAGTCTGTCCGATTCCATCTTTAATCCTGATCCGATCGGATACGTATCTAATCCTCCCAATGAGCCCTTAATAACCCTATACCCCGGCAGGGCAAGGGGCAGGATGACCGGTGGAAACCTTTCTGTGATGGCATCGACTTTAGGCTCGCCTTATGAAATCGATACTAAAGGCAGGATTCTTTTTATTGAGGATGTGGATGAACGTCCATACAGAATCGACAAAAGCCTGACGGCCCTGGCTTTAGCGGGAAAGCTCGATGACTGTGAGGGCATCGTATCGGGAACATTTTCAAACTGCGAAGAAAAAGAACTTGAGGCTTCAAAAACGCTCACGCTTCCAAGGATAATCGAACAGATTATCGGATCTAAAAAAAAGCCTGCTATTCATAATTTCCGGGCAGGCCATATTTATCCCCAGTCAACCATTCCCATGGGTGCCAAAACCTTGCTCGATGCCGATAACGGCGTGCTTCGCTTTATGGAGTAGCTTTTTCTATATTTTTGAAACGCTTAATCTTCTTTGTGGTGGTCTTTATAAACTCATCCTTGCGTATGGATAGGTCACGGATTCTTTTATACATGGGAAGTCCTTCATTGATTTCAGTTATGGATTTTTTGATCAGCTTAAATATGCTGTCGTCATCCAAATTCCTTCCATACTCCTCCAGTATCGCATCGTAATCCGGATGAATCTGAACACCGACAACGGTTCCGTCATCCTGATCCTTTTTAACGCCGTAAACCATAGACTCTCTGATGTATTTGCTTCTGCTTAAATAGACTTCCAGTTCTTCAGGATAGATGTTTTTCCCCGTCTTGGTAACGATTACATTCTTTTTTCTGCCTGTGATATAAAGCCAACCCTTTTCATCTAAAAATCCAAGATCTCCTGTATAAAACCATCCGTCTTTTATTACTTCACTCGTTTCTGTCGGCATTTTATAATAACCCAGCATGACGTTGGGTCCCTTATAAACAATTTCGCCTATTCCATCTTCATCCGGGTTCATTATTCTCAATTCACCGCTTTTGATTACAGATCCGACAGATCCCGCTTTTTTGCAGGTATCAGGCGAAAAATCCGGGGTCCCCGCAACAAGAGGCGCACATTCAGTCAAACCGTATCCTTGTAACATACGTATGCCGAAATCCTCAAAGCCCCGTATCACGCCGGGGTCAATCGAAGCAGCACCTGTTACCATCATCCTCAGCCTGCCCCCGAAGCTGCCATGTATCGGGCGAAACAACTTTTTTTCGGCAGAAATGCCGAACCTCTTCAAAATCCGATTGAGCTTTACCGCCTTTTTTAAAGCCCCTGCTTTTCCGTTTCTGGTTGCCTGCCTCCATATCTTGTTGTATATCGATTCAAATATCAGCGGAACACCAAGCAGAATGGTAGCCTGAGCCTCTTCCAGGTTTTTCGATACATATTTTAATCCTTCAAAAAATGCTACCGAGGCCCCGCTGTACAGCACAGTAAGCAACCCCAAAGTGCATTCAAATGTATGATGTATCGGCAAAATGGACAAAGTTCGATCCTCGGGCCTGACATCGACAATTCTTCGCGTATCCATCATGTTGCTTACAACATTGCGATGACACAGCATAATCCCCTTAGGAGTGCCCGTTGTGCCCGAAGAAAACAACAGCATTCTCATTTCTTCGGGATCAAGCATGAAATCCACAAAGCTGCGATCCCCGCCTCTAACCATTTCCTCGCCTTCGGCTGCAAGATCTTCCCATCTCAAAACGCCTTCATTACCTGAAGCAGACAGGGCGTCCTCATAAAGCTGCATTTTTATCTTATACTT
>CAZHBR010000077.1:0-7140 GCA_964530755.1 uncultured Oscillospiraceae bacterium
GGCGACGACAAAGAGGTTTTAGAACAGACAATACGTGAAATCGGTAATTCTCCGGTGCACGGTAAGGTGCTTGCCGCAAAGCTTGGTAAGACTAAATCTGAATTTGATGCCGAAGCAAAAGAGCTTGTTGCGAAGGGAAGAATCCTAGAGCCTGCAAAAGATCATTATGTCCATATAGATCATATCGAATCGGCAAAAGAAGCTGCCTTAGCCGTTCTTTCTGAATTCCATGAAAAAAATCCAATTTCACGGGGTATGCAAAAAGGGGAATTTCGGAAAAAGCTCAGCGACAAATTGTTTTTAACGGACCTGAAAGAAGTCGATCTGTTTTTTAATGTTCTAAAGGATATGGATATTTTGCAAGCCGGTTCCGATTTGATATCTCTTTCATCTTTCAAAGTCGAATATCAGAAGGAGCATGTAATAATGCAGCAAAGACTGGAAAAGCATTATGAGGATGCCGGATATGAAATTCCTGATATTGATGAAGCTGTTGCAGAAGAGGATGATAAGGTTCTTGCGAAACAGATGGTTGAGGCTTTAGCAGAGGACAGTCGGCTCATCCGCCTAAGCTATCAGTATTATATGCATCGCGTTCACTTTGATGAAGCCATGAAAAGATTTCGTAATCATATGGGGCAAAACAAAGGTATTACCTTGGCAGAATTCCGGGATATTCTTGGCACATCCCGCAAGTACGCTATGTTGATACTGGAATACCTTGATGAACAAAAAATTACCGCATTGACAGACGACGTAAGGGTGCTCATTTGATTTTCGCATAGCCGCCGTCTGAAAATCCATATATATCGTACATACGATCATCCGTAAAAACCATCTTTAAACAGGATATCACATCGTTTAATTTCCTCGGACAGAATCGTATGGCGATACCGCAGCTTTGTGAAATGCTTCTTGGTGTAGGAAGCACGGTAATTTCAAATTGCTTCAACAGGGCCTTCTCCGCCGCCATCGCACTATGGGTATTGGCAAAGACGATGATGCAGTATTTCACAGCGTTATCACCTTGCTGACTGATTTCAAAGCTTCTGTGATATCATACATATTGCTAACGGTTCCAATATCGGGGGTTTCCTTTATACCGTAGAAATTTAGGCATGTGCCGCAAATCAGGATTTCTGAACCCTTTTCCTTTAGGATGTTAAGCTGTTCAATTATCTGTTTATTATATGCGGGCAGATATACCCCTTTATTCATGAAAAGAATATAGCGAGGTATATTATCATCTTCCGCCAGTGTATAAAAAAACATTTTAATGAGAGATGCTCCAAGCTCCGGTTCCCCCCCGCCAATGCCCTCACGGCCTGCAAATACAGCCCAGCCTTTAGTTTCCGCGCTTGGTAGGATATCATCTGAAATTACGAATTGATCATCATTTTTTGTAAAATAAACGGTATAATCGGATTTATCGCCAGTTACTGTCGTTTTATATCCGCTGTTTTTCCCGAACCGTTTCAGGTTTTTTACGGCAGTAATGTTGTCAACCGAAATAGTGAATTTGAGAATATTCCGATCAGCTTCTTTCTTTGCCATCATAACCGGAATGGGACAGGCCTTTCCCCTGGCATCTATTTCATTATTCATAGTCAGTCTCCTTAAATTGTTGATCGGCTTTATTCTACTTCAGCATGAAGCATTATTCAAGCATTTTGAATACTATTGGACTTTCAGAGCAGCTGATCTTATGATATACTTTCCTTTTGTAAGGGGGTGGCTCTATATGGTCAGAAAGTTGTATAAATCACCAGGGAACAGGGTGCTGTTTGGGGTTTGCGGCGGGGTCGGTGAATACTTTGGAATAGACCCGGTAATCATCCGCCTTTTAGTGGTAGTTACCACTGTAATGGGCGGTGCCGGGCTGATAGCATACATTGTCGCTGCCATTATTATTCCGGAAAATACCGATAAAGGAACGCGGACCGATTTTCATGATGATCGGGGTGGCTGCGAAGAAAATTCAATGGGGTCTAAAGCCGATACAGGCAGAGGCCTTGGGATTTTAGGCGTTGTTATGCTTGCTCTTGGGGGGATTTTACTGATACGAAATTTTGCACCCTGGATTCACGGAAGCCTGGTAATTTCGGCTCTTTTGATTTGCTTCGGATTATATTTTATTGTTAAGCGGCTCATATAATATTGCAGAAAAGGAAGAATGACATGGCAGACTTTAAAATCTGGAGCACCAACGAGGCTCTGGATCGGGAACAATATAGGGAAATACAGCTTTTGCGGCTAAAAGAAACCGTGAAAAGAATTTATGACAGGGTGCCTAGCGGCAGAAAAAAACTGATTGATGCGGGGATGGAGCCGGAGGACATAAGGTCACTGGAGGATATTCAAAAAATCCCCTTTACGGTCAAGCAGGATTTCAGGGACAATTATCCTTTCGGCTTGTTTGCAGTTCCAAGAAAGGAAATTGTAAGATATCACGCATCTTCTGGGACCACGGGTAAGCCGACAGTTGTAGGATATACGAGGCGGGATATGGAGACCTGGAAGGAACTCATAGCCAGGATCGTGACAATGGCAGGGGTTACCGATGAAGACACAGCCCAGATAGCTTTCGGATACGGGCTTTTCACAGGTGCTTTCGGTCTACATCAGGGCTTGGAGATGACAGGGGCTGCTGTCATTCCTATGTCAAGCGGCAATACGGAAAAACAAATAATGATAATGCAGGATATTGAAACTACGGCATTGATAAGCACCCCATCTTATGCTTTACATATGGCTGAGGTGGCAAAGGAAATGGGCCTTGATCCAAAAAAAGATCTAAAGCTTAAATGGGGACTTTTCGGCGGAGAGGGTTCTACTGAGGCTATGCGGCATGAACTAAATCAGACCTGGAATATCTTTGCTACCGAAAATTACGGAATGAGCGAGTTGATAGGGCCGGGAGTTTCTGGTGAATGTCTGGCTTTAAAGGGTATGCACATCAGCGAAGATCATTTCATCCCAGAAATAATAGATCCGGAAACGGGTGAGGTCCTTAAGGAGGGTCAGGTTGGGGAATTAGTCATAACTACAATTTCAAAGGAGGCATTGCCTATTCTTCGCTACCGTACAAAGGATATAACATCTTTGCATTACGAAACCTGCGATTGCGGTCGTACTACGGTCAGAATGGCTAAAATTCAAGGGCGAAGTGATGATATGCTCATTGTCAGCGGTGTCAATGTCTTTCCGTCCCAGATCGAGGAAGTATTAGTTAGCAGCGAGGGAATAGGACCCCATTATCAGATCAGGGTTTACAAAAAAGGCTATCTTGATAAGATTGAGGTGGATGTAGAATTGGCTGATGCCGATATACTGGATTCCTTCCGGTTGTTGGAGGATCTTACAAGGCGTATCAACGGGAAACTAAAAAAGGTTTTGGGCATTGATGCTAAGATCAATTTAGTGGAGCCGCGGACTCTTGCCCGCTTTGAAGGTAAAGCCAAAAGAGTAATTGACATGAGGGGGGGGAAGTGATGTGTTTATTAAACAGCTTTCTGTTTTTTTACCCAATCAAAAAGGACATTTAGCTAGATTAACGAAGGTTTTGTTGGAAAACGATATAGATATAAGGGCTATAGTTCTCTTTGATACCGTTGATTATGGGATTATGCGTTCTATCGTGGATGAACCGGAGCGTGCGCTGGATATTTTGGAAAAGGAAGGCTTTGTGGCCAAAACGGGAAATGTAATAGCGGTTGAACCGGAAGACCGTATGGGGAGCCTTCACGAATTGTTTGCATTTCTTGCAGATAACGGTATGAATGTTGATTACACCTATTCTTTTGTGATGAGGAAGAATGATATGCCTTATTTCGTACTTAAGACTGACAAGATGGAAGAATCGGCAGCTCTTTTGACTGAGAAGGGCTATAAGGTGGTAGGGCTACAGCAGATATGCTCGTCAAACAATAAATGATCAGTCCCCCGGTGCGATACAAAATCCAAGCTTCAGCATTCCTTCCTCGGAATCGATATAGTAAAGTATCAGCTGTTTAATCCATTTATTATCTAAATCGAAGAGCTGTTCTAAATCGATAGAGCAGCTCTTTTCGTCTGCGGTTATTCCGGAAGGTTTGACAGCGGACAGAAATTTTTCAAGCCAGCTTCCGCCAGTCAGACTTGCGGCTTTTAACATCATAGCCTGGATTGGTCCTTCTTTGGAGCTTATGTCTTCTTGATATGCCAGTTTAAGCCTATGGCAATCCGGTTCAAATTTAAAATCTAAAACCTTTAATCGATATTTTGCGGAGATCCTACCTAAAGCTTTGACGGATATGGTCAGGTGAACATAGATGATCCCCTTAGAAAATGATACGCTGTAATTTGATAGATACTCATCGGCAATTAGTAACAGATGGTTTTTCAGCTGTCTGTTAATGAGGTCTTCAGATAAAGAGATTGTGCTTTCATGCAATTGCATAGATGTCCTCCAGGTAAAATTCTATTTGTAATAAAAATTAATGTGAAAGGCTGTTTCCTCGGTCATTTTTTGTCCCCTGATAAAAATGCTATCTTCATCCTTTGATTTTTGAATTAAAAACCTTTCTCCCTCTCTCAATTCTGATAGGAAGAAAAGGTCCATTCGCTTGAGGCTTTCAATTCGTTTTTTTTCGTTATTGTCCAAGGCGTCGTACGCAAATTCTCCGTAGCGGCAATTATTGACATGGCCAAGGCAATCTAAATGGCTGTTTCGAACAATTCTTTTATCTGCGGTTCTGTATGCCCGTGTCTCTTTAAAGGCTGGATCCGCTTCAATGCAAAACTCTTCATGAGGCTCAGTCATAGGAAAAGGCATGGCCTTTTTGCGATATACACTGCGTTTTTCTACATCAAGCAGAACGGAATGGGTGCTCCCGTGAAACATGGTGGCTCCGGATTCATCGCGAAAAACCAGTTCTCTTCGAAAATAGGGGCCCCTGCGTTTTGAAAACCATGTACTTGCGAACAGTTTTACACAAGAGTTTATCGGTTTCACCATTTCGATGGATATGGAAATGAGTACCCAGGCATAACCGTATTTGGTGGTTTCGCTGAAATCAGCCTGATAGTTTTGAAGATGCCTTTCAGCCAGCATTGCAAAAAGATTTTGGTATGATGCCGGTTTCATGGCGCATCTTTCATTTAGATGGGCTACTTCTACGTTTAAAGGGTATGTGCAGGTGTGTTCCTGCTTATTCATAGTCAGCTCCTTTCAATGTTGTCTGCTTCTTTTATTGCCACGGCCATTCTTTTCGGGATAACAGCACAGTTGGTTTGTGAAATGGATGCAATGGATACTCTTAATCCTTTGCCTCCGAAGGGCACTGTAAATATGCCTTCTTTTTGCAGAATGTCCCCTGCTTTATCAGGATTTCTGCATAGCGCGACAGCGAAGAATCCCGTGCTGTACGGACAGATTGAAAGCCCCGAGGCGCAGGCCGCCTCAGTAAAGGTCTTACCCCGATTAAGCAGCATTGAAAGGGCGGAGTTCCTTTCCTCTTTTACTTTAGCCAGCAGTATTTCATTTTTAAAAATCCGGCTTAACGCAACCATTGCCGCCCTTGTGCTGTTTGACCATGTACCTCTGTTTGAAAAGGCGTTGACAAGTTTAAATTCATCCGCGATGTCCTTATTTTGAGTAAGGCAGATCAAAGCACCGCCCCTCATTCCGTATAGGGTGAAGCTCTTTGACATGCTGAATGCTATAAGGATCAGGATGCTATCAGGAAGTTTGTCCAATTTTGGCAGAAATGCTCTGGCCTTTATCGGATCACCTGCAAAATCCAGATAGGCTGCATCTACTAATAAAATTATCTTTTTATCATTTTCTGATGCTGCCTTAATAACGGACAACACCCCGTCCCAATCATCTGATGTAAGAGAATAACCTGTGGGGTTATGTGAAGGGGTGTTTATGATAATAAGTACACGATCTTGTTTAATCAGCAGTTGATTCAATGTTTTTTCAAAAGATTTTGCGTTGAAATGAAAATCATCATCGAAGAATTCAAAGGTTTCTATAGATCTTTCTAATTCTTGAGCAATGGTCATATAGGGACTCCAATACCAGTTCGAGGTGAGAACCGCCTCACCTCTTTTTGTATAGTTTTGAATAGCATTTCTTATGGCCCCCGTTCCACCCGGAGTTGATATAGCTTCAACATGCCCTGAAGGGGTATAGTCCATAAAAATAGCTTTTTTTGCAGCTTCCAAAAATGCCGGAATACCCGTGATCGGGGCATATTCCGCGTAATCCGAAGGGGTCAGGTTCTTAAGAACATTTATCACTGACGAAAAAATTACCAGATTTCCTTGATCATCAAGCAGTGATCCGATGGTGGCATTTACTACTTTATCTTTTCCGGAAGTAATAATCATCTCCTGAGCCTTTTTATTGATTCCGAATATTTTATCATCGGTTTGTATGTTTCTGGCATTTTTTTCGGCCATTATCAGTTCTTTCATTGTCATCCCTCCATTGCTTCAAGTGCTGATATTATAATATGAATGTGGTTTTCTTGCAATAATTTTGACAAAAACTTCGATGTTCGTATTATATCCCTCACATAAGGAAATAATAGCGACAAAGCTATTTATATAAAATGTGGAGGTGGATGATACTATGCGAGTTGACGGCGGCAGCGCATACGATAATAAGGAAGACGATAAAAGAAAATGGAAATATCGCTACACCATGATCACCATCATATTCGTCTTGCTTGTGGTGGCAGGGGCGATAATCGGATTTCAAACCAGTCCTCAATGGATGGGTAAGATAAATCGAAATGATGTAACGGGAAACAATTATCCGGACAATGCAACCGGCAAGGGTGGGATAGGTGTGGTGCAGCCCATTCCTACCGTTGACAGCAAGGACAGCCCGGCTGTCCCCTCAAAACCCAAGGATGATGCCAAGCCTAAAAATATATTTCCTGTAAACGGCGGAAAGATAAGCCTGGGTTATTCGGGAAATGAATTGGTTTATTCTAAAACACTTGATCAGTTTGCAGTTCATAGAGGCATAGACTTTGAAGCACCTGCTGATTCACAGGTTGTTGCTGTTTTGGGAGGGACTGTTACGAGGGTATATGAAGATGACAAACTGGGTACGACTATTGAAATAACTCATAAAGACGGTTATAA
>CAZHBR010000078.1:0-2478 GCA_964530755.1 uncultured Oscillospiraceae bacterium
ACGAGCGCACATGATGCTCAAACATGCGGATCAGCTCTTTTGGAGGCCCGGGCATGCAAATTATAGTTTTTCCCTCGTGCTCCAAAGCAAAACCCGGTGCCGTTCCGATATCATTTTCAAAAACCGTAGCCCTGGAAGGAAAGTAGGCCTGCTTCCAATTATTATCGGTCATCTCCCGCCCAAGGCGTCTGAAATAGTTTTTTAGCTTATCCATAGACGGACCGTGAGGTATCATTTTATCCCCTAGAACTTCACATGCTATTTCCTTTGTGATATCGTCCTGGGTAGGACCAAGACCGCCGCTTGTCAAAATGAGGTCGCACTCCTCAAAGGTTTGCCTAATTATGTCGGCTAACCGCTTTGAATTATCCCCCACAGTATGATGGGACATTACATCTATCCCCAATAAATTAAGCTGTTGGGATAGATATACAGAATTAGTGTTGACTGTTTCTCCAAACAGAAGCTCTGTGCCTACGCTTAGTATTGATGATTTCAATTTTGCCACCTTCTCACATGAAAAATATACGCCTGTTATCGATAATATATTCTGCCCCCGAATAAAGGGTCATAACCACCGCTGCCAAAAGAATCCAGTATCCGACCGGATATTCTGTAAACAGTGAAAACGGCCAATCCTTCAACAGTAGTACTGCCAAGGCCGCCATTTGAAGGACAGTTTTAATTTTACCCGATTTACCGGCGGCTATAACAAGACCTTCCCCCGCCGCCACAGCCCGAAGCCCGGTTATGATAAACTCCCTTGCCAGTATGATGACTACCGCCCATCCTGGGATGTTCCCCAGCTCGACAAGACAAATCATGGCAGATGTTACAAGCAATTTATCGGCCAGAGGATCCATTATCTTGCCGAAATTAGTGATGAGATCATACCTTCTTGCAAGATAGCCATCAAGCAAATCCGTCAGCGCTGCAACGATGAAAACAGCTGCTGATGCATAATAATAGCCCTGTAATAAGATAACCATAAACACAGGTATCAATAATATTCTTAATATTGTCAGTTTGTTTGGCAGATTCAACGTATACCTCCTTTATTTCAGGCCTGTCCCAATAAATCGTAATCGAGCGCATCCACGATGTCAACGTCTATAATGTCGCCTGTTTTTAACTTCCTGCGCGAGGTGAAAATGACAGAATTATCGATTTCCGGTGCATCAAAGCGGCTTCTGCCGAAATAGCGGCCGTCCTCTTTTTTCCCTTCTGTGATGACCTCCAGACTTTTGCCGATTTTTCCCCTGTTAAGGAACAGAGATATTTCCCGTTGAAGAACCATGATGCGTTCTTTTCTTTCTATCCTGACGTCCTCCCTGATCTGATCCTTCATGCTTGCAGCCCTTGTCCCCTCCTCCAAAGAAAAATGAAAAACTCCGAGACGCTCAAACTTCATCTCACCCACATAATCGTACAACATGTTGAAATCCTTTTGTGTCTCGCCGGGAAAGCCGGTCATCAAGGTTGTGCGCAGATGTATGTTTGGCATAGCCTCTCGCAGCGCTTTGATGGTTTTGCTGATCGATGCTCCTGTAGACCGGCGATTCATCGCCTTCAATATGTTATCAGAAACATGCTGAACAGGCATGTCGATGTATTTGCATATCTTATTTTGCTCACTCATCACCTCTATAAGCTCATCTGTTATTCTGTCTTCACAGCAGTACATGAGTCTGATCCAACAGATACCGTCTATGCTGCAAAGCATTTTCAGCAATTCGGGTAGACAATACCGTCCATATATGTCGATGCCGTAAGCGGTCAGATCCTGTGCCACCAGAATAAGCTCTGCCGTTCCGCGGGCGGCCAGCATCTTGGCCTCTTCAAAAACAGTCTCCTTCCGCCTGCTTCTGTAGCTTCCCCGTATAGCAGGAATAGCGCAGTATGAACACCTGTTATCGCAGCCTTCGGCAATTCTCAAATAAGAATAGTGGGAGGGCCCAAGCTGCTTTCTGAATTCCTGCTCGTCGAATTTTTTGCTTATCGAAGAAAAACAGACCGTTTGATTCTTCTTGCTGTGTCCTTTTAACAGCTTCGGCAGCCTGCTGTAGTCGTTCACCCCTATAAAAATATCAACTTCCGGCATCAATGCAGGCAATTTATCCTTATATCGCTCGGAGAGGCAGCCGCTCACTGCCAAGACCGCATTATATTTAGTCAGTTCAAATATCCTGTTGATGGATTCTTCCTTTGCATCGTCAATAAAACCGCATGTATTAACGATTATTGCTTCTGCATCATCAGGTGTATCTGTTATAAAATGTCCCGCATCAGTTAAAATTCCCGCGGCAATTTCAGAGTCGATCATATTTTTAGGGCAACCAAGGGTATCGATATAAACGCGCATATAAAATTATCCTTTACTTTCAATCGATTGAGTTCTCGTCCAATGCCAAATACTGTTCTTCGCTTATCAAAACCTTCCTGGGGCGGCTCCCGTCGCTTGGACCGAGTACGTGTATG
>CAZHBR010000078.1:2488-7104 GCA_964530755.1 uncultured Oscillospiraceae bacterium
ACAAGCCTAGCGGCACGATTGTATCCAATGCGAAAACGCCTTTGAAGCATAGAGACAGATGCCTGTTCCGCCCGTATAACAGCCTTTATGGCATCCGGTAGAAGCTCATCCTTGTCGTACTCCTTTCCCTCATCGAACGTCCTTTCAATGCTGTTTAGTACATCCTTTGCATATTCGCTTTCAGGAACTTGCCTCTTAATATAGTCTATGACCCTATGTACTTCGGTATCTGAAATAAAAGCACCCTGAACCCTTATGGGCTTCGATATGCCAAGAGGGTTAAACAGCATGTCACCCTTCCCGACTAATTTCTCCGCACCGGCCATATCCAGTATTGTGCGGGAATCAAATTGGGAGGAAACTGCAAAGGAGATCCTCGAAGGAATATTGGCTTTAATTACGCCTGTAATCACATCCACTGAAGGCCTTTGAGTGGCTACAATGAGATGCATGCCTGCAGCTCTCGCCATCTGAGCGAGGCGGCAGATGGATTCCTCAACTTGGGAGGGCGCTACCATCATGAGATCCGCGAGTTCATCGATTATGATGACAATTTGAGGAAGTATTAAATCTGTTTCCGCTTTATTTCTTTTTGCATTGTTAAAGGATTCCAAATCCTTAGCACCCTCCTCCGCAAATCTCCTATATCTTTCTGTCATTTCCGATACTGCCCAGCTCAATGCGGCGGCAGCCTTGGAGGGTTCTGTAACGACAGGAACAAGCAGATGCGGTATTCCGTTATAATTACCTAGCTCAACGACCTTTGGATCAATTAAAACAAATTTAACCTCATCCGGTCTGGCCCGATAAAGAATGCTCACGATGAGGGCGTTCAAGCATACGCTTTTGCCTGACCCCGTAGAACCGGCTATTAACAGGTGAGGCATGTCCTTTAAGTTCGCCACGATTGCATCGCCTGAAATATTTTTGCCCACGGCAAAGCTTATCTTTGATTTGGCGTTTTTAAACTCTCGCGATTCGATGATATCCCGAACTGCCACAAGGTTTATCCTTTCATTTTCAACTTCAACACCCACAGCAGCCTTCCCGGGAATAGGGGCTTCTATTCTGATGCTTTTTGCCTCAAGATTCAATGCTATATCATCGGCCAATCTGACGATGCTGGCCACTTTCACCCCTATATCCGGCTGTATTTCATAGCGCGTAATGGCTGGTCCCTTAGTCACCTGAAGAACTTTAGCATTGACCCCGAAGCTTTTCAATGTCTTCTCAAGCTTTATAGCTTTGGATTTTAGACTGCCGGTATCGGCAAATCGGCTTTCACCGGGTGCTTTTGAAAGCAAGTCCATAGGAGGCATCTTATAGTATGCTATGGCCTTTGTAGTGTTTACCTTTAGTTCCTCTTCCTTTATCAATTCTTTTGGCTTTCGTTCCTCATCCTTTACAGGGCCGTCTTCAAGGCCCTTCCCTTCCTCAACATCTGCTGATTCATCAAAAAGCTGATCATCCTTCATGTAGTCTATTATTTTCATCTGCGCAGGCGAAATAGAACTCTTTGACGATGGCTGCACTACATAAGGTTCATTTTCCATTTTGTTTTCCGCAAGCTCTAAATTCGTACCGGCTGTATTTGAGACATCTTTCGATTTCAAGCCGACGCGCCTGCTTTTCCAGCTTTCAGTAAAATGTGAAAGCGGCGTATTTATGACTAACAATGCAGAAATGATGATCACCGCAAGACATATTATTACTAATCCCGGAATGCCGAATGCTTTTTTCAACAAAAACCCGAAAGCCATGCCGAGTATTCCGCCGCCCTCAAGATGCACACCGTCTGTGAAAGAACTTTTCAGGAATTTCATTGACCACTTTGCAGAGCCGTCAAGATAACCGACAGAATTTAAAATAGCAAGCATCGCAAATATGAGGGATACGAAAAGAATCGATCTTCCGTTTATATGCTGGGTACGCTTTAAAAACAGCAAAACGCCGTATAAAATCAAATAGTACGGCAAAATATATGCGACAGCACCGAAAACGCCCTTTAAAACATCCGAAATCAGAAGTCCCAATTGACCCGCCGCTCGGGTTTGAAGCGCAATTACTAAAAACACGCCTACAGCGAT
Organism: uncultured Oscillospiraceae bacterium; assembly: GCA_964530755.1. Lineage (GTDB taxonomy): Bacteria > Bacillota > Clostridia > Peptostreptococcales > Anaerovoracaceae > CAYRNC01. The sequence goes on from CAZHBR010000078.1 coordinate 4,576, forward strand.
AATCACTATAGAAAAGATCTCGTCCCTCAATCTTTTCTTTGCATTTTCCTCTTCCGCCGCTTTTTCAAGCCTTTCGGAATAGGATTTATTTTTTGATCCCGGCGGCCTGCCCCGCCGCTTTTTTTGATCTTCCACTTTTCTCTCCTTAAACAATCAGGGAATAGACCAGTATAAAAGCCCCTACCGCCCAGGTGTAAAAGGAAAAAATGAAAAGCTTTTTCCCGGACACGATTTTTATCATGGTTTTGATAGCTACAAAACCGGAAATCGCCGCCATTCCTATGCCGGCCATGACAGGCAGTAACAGATCTTTGTCTATACCTTGGGAGAATGCTTCCGGAGCCTCAATTACAGCCGCCCCCAAAATAGATGGTACAGAAATTAAAAAAGCAAATCTGACAGCCAGACCCCTGTCAAATCCGGCGAAAAGTCCTCCGACGATTGTAGCTCCCGATCTGGAGATCCCGGGGCTTATGGCTATTGACTGAAACAAACCCACTAGCACAGCGTCCTTTATTTTCATGCTGCCTATCCTTTTTCCCCTGCGTCCCCCAAGCCTTTCTGCCGACCATAGAAAAATCCCCGTGATTATCAAACAGATAGATATGGCTCGAATCGAGCTGTACAAGCCGGAAAAAAAATTATTTAGAAACAGGCCTGCAAACGCCGTAGGGATTGTGGCCACAATAATCATAACGCCTAATTTTCTTATCTCATTATCATCCATGCGAAGGCCTTTTCCCGAAAACAAATTCTTTATGACCGCGCCCAATTCCAAAACAAGAAGCCAAAGGTCCTTGTAATAAACTGCAAAAAGCGAGATCAGCGTTCCAAGGTGCAAAAGAACCGCAAACGGGAGGACCTTATCGCCGTCAATTCCGAAAAAATATTGGAGTATAGCCAGATGTCCCGAACTGCTGACAGGCAGAAACTCTGTCAATCCCTGAACTAAACCCAAAAAGATGCCTTCAAATAGTGTCAATCCTATATACCCCTCTTTCGATAACAGAAATAATCTTTATAATTATATCACTTATACGCCTTGAAATGAATAGAATAATATGAAAAACCGGATTAACATTTGCTCAAGGTTATTATATAATATTCTAGTATTGTTATCCTAATAACTTGCAAAATTATATACTATACCGATAAAACAGGAGGAACAAAATATGAGGAAAAAACCAAACCTAGCTATCGTCGGCGCAACAGGTCTTGTTGGGAGCACCCTGCTAAAAATTATTGAGGAAAGAGAATTCCCCTTTAACAATCTGTATATGATGGCTTCTGCCAAATCAGCCGGAAAAGAAGTGATTTTTAAGGAAAAAAAATACATCGTAGAGGAATTATCAGAGCAATCTTTTAAAAAGCCTATCGACATCGCTTTATTTTCGGCAGGCGGTGCTACAAGTCAAAAATACGCTCCCATCGCGGCGGCAAGCGGGGTTATCGTCGTGGACAACAGCAGCGCCTTCAGGATGAAAAAAGACGTACCACTCATCATTCCGGAGGTCAACCCGGAAGATATAAAAAGACACAAAGGGATCATTGCTAACCCCAACTGCTCCACAATTCAGGCGGTGGTGCCCCTTAAACCTCTTCATGACAGGTATCTCATCAGAAGGATTGTATTTTCAACCTATCAAGCTGTTTCGGGAAGCGGGGTAAAGGGCATAGAGGAACTTAAACTGGGCTTAGAAGGCAACGATACAATGAAGGCCTATCCCCATCCGATTGCCGGAAACTGTCTCCCTCATATAGATGTGTTTCTCGATAGCGGATACACAAAAGAAGAAGTGAAAATGATAAATGAAACAAAGAAGATTTTAGGAGATGACGCTATAAGGATAACCGCCACTACTGTCAGGGTTCCTGTATTTGACTGCCACAGTGAATCCATAAACCTTGAATTTGAAAAACCTTTTATCCTTGAGGAAGTCAGAGCGCTGCTTTCCGCCTCAAAGGGCCTGGTTGTCGAGGACGATCCTTCGAGGTCCGTCTATCCCCTGGCCCGAAATACGGCAGGAAAGGATCAGGTGTTTGTTGGCAGAATTCGCAGGGACGAAAGTGTAGAAAACGGACTCAACCTTTGGGTTGTTGCAGATAATATCAGAAAGGGCGCGGCTACAAATGCCGTTCAAATTGCCGAATTGCTTATAAAATAAAGGCAAGTGAGGTGTTATAGGCATGGCTTTATTCACAGGCGCGGGAACTGCGCTTGTCACACCGTTTGTACATGGAGAAGTCGACTATCAAAGCATGGGCCAATTGATCGATTGGCAGATAGAACAGGGAATAGGCGCCCTGATCATTTGCGGCACAACCGGCGAAGCTTCCACGCTGACTGACAAAGAGCATATCGAAACGGTTAGATATGCCGTAAACAGGGCCGACAGAAAGGTTCCAGTCATCGGAGGCGCTGGAAGCAACGATACCAAACATGCCATTGATATGAGTCTGGAATTAGAGGAGGCCGGAGTTGACGGTCTCCTTTTAGTAACCCCCTACTACAACAAGTGCACAAAGAAA
>CAZHBR010000079.1:0-208 GCA_964530755.1 uncultured Oscillospiraceae bacterium
TTCTGCGGGAGCTTCCACTTCAGCATCCTCCTCCTTTTCCAGCGCGATGATTTCAATATCTTCGGGGTCAGCCTCAGATATTATTTCTATTCCCATGGAAATCAAAGTATCGTAAAATTCATCCAGCTGGTTTTTATCCATATCGATGTTTTCTAAATGATCAGCTATTTCCTGATATGAAATAGATCCTTTACTCTTAGCCTTTTCC
>CAZHBR010000079.1:227-7086 GCA_964530755.1 uncultured Oscillospiraceae bacterium
TGCATCTCCATCAGTTCCTTAGTAAGCGCCATAATTGTCTCCTTGTCATGATCATCGCGCAATACAGCCAGCAGCCGGATAATCTCCGACTCCCTCCGGCTTCTGTTATCCGCATGAATGGTTCCGATGCATTCTTCAAATATTTTATCATCCCTGTCCGATAGGTAAACATTTTCCAAGATATCGGTCATCGCATGATTCCCTTCTTCATCCAGGCTGTCCGCTAACAGATTCAGGTCTATCTCTTCATCCTCTTTATAAAGGGCGATTATATTTTTATATATTCTATAATGCACCGGACTTAAAAAAACATCCCCGTATGGCTTTATTTTTGGAATATAGCTGCTCTTTAACAGCATAAGCCGAATCAAATTTCTTTCAAGTATTCGATTTCCTCTCTCCTCTTTTATCGTTTGCGCCCCTTCCATACTCGTAACAGGCCCTTTATATTCATTACCGTAGGTTTCCTGGCGTATAGCCCCTTCGGATATTTTAGTTTCGGCTGCAATTTTCCTTATATATGCATCAGATTCTATCGGGCTGAGATTTCGAAGAATTTTGGCCGACTCCTTTAAAAAATCCACTCTGCCTTCAACGGTATCGAGCCGGTATTTTTTCTTTAGCAACTGCAATTTGTAATCAATAAAGGATACGGCCTTCTTAATCAGTTCCAGAAATTCTTCTTTGCCATTTTCTTTGATGAATTCATCCGGATCGCTTTTTTCCTCCATGTCAAGTATTTTAATTTTGCACCCTATTTTATATAGGATGTCCGAGGCTCGAAGCGCCGCCATCTGCCCTGCCTCATCCCCGTCATAAGCGATCAGTATTTGGTTGGTATATCGCTTAAGCATTAATGCCTGACTTTCTGTCAGCGCGGTTCCAAGCGATGCACTGACGTTTCGTATTCCATGCTGATACAAAGTGATCACATCCATATAGCCTTCTACAAGTATTGCGCAATTCTCCCTATTTATATCCTGCCTTGTTAAATTTAATCCATAAAGATTGTTTTTCTTTAAAAAAACAGGCGATTCAGGAGAATTCAGGTATTTTGGAACCTCATCCCCCACGGATCTGCCTCCAAAACCTATAACTTTGCTTCTAGTATTAATTATGGGAAACATCACCCTGTTTCGATATTTATCAAAATATTTACCTTTTGACAAAGAAATTAAACCCAGATTCGTCAATACAGAAACGTTTATTCCTTTGCGAAGAAAATGTTCATAAAGGCTGTCCCAATCATCATCGGCATAGCCGATCCCGAATCTCCTTAATGTGATCGGTTCCAAACCGCGTTCCGACATATAATCATAGCCTTTATTAGGTAAACCCGTTAGGCGCTTATGGAAAAATGAAGCCGCTTCCCTGTTGATCTCATAAAGCTCTGATCTGTTATCCTGTTTCGCAAAGCCGAAGCCTTTGAGGTTAATGCCGTACAGAGAAGCCAGCTTCTCTAAGGCCTCATAAAAATCCAGATTGTGATACCGCATCATAAATTCAATCACATCTCCTGAGGCTCCACAGCCAAAGCAGGTAAATATCTGCTTGTCTGAAGATACGACAAACGAAGGCGTTTTTTCGCTGTGAAACGGACAAAGACCCTTGAAATTCCTTCCCGCTTTCTTCAAGGGAACCCACCGATTGATCACATCAACTATATCGCACCTGTTTTTAATTTCATCGATTACCGATCCGACGGACCCCATATAAAGCCTTCCTTCAGCATTTTCAAAACCCAAAATACATATTCGACAAAAATGAAGATAATCCTCTTTTCCTCATACCGTTTTTGATAAAAGGGTCTAAGAGGTCAAAGTATGAAATATTATTTCCAGCCCTTTGGAATACAAAGATCCTTAAACAGATTCACTGCATATCTATCGGTCATCCCGGCTATATGGTCCTTTATCGCTTCTTTCACACCGCATTCAGGCACCATATCTTTTAGCTCCTTGGGCAATTTCCCGGGATTTGCTTCAAAATAGTCATATAAAAAGAATATAATAGTCTTTATTTTTTTTATTTCGTCATCATTTTTTATTGTTTTGCTGTGATATACATTTTCGAACATAAATTCGCGAAGCCTGTTCATATAGAATAATTTTTCTTCGCTCATTGATATATTGTTTCCGTGGCTGTTTTCTACGATATCGCATACCAGGGTATTAATTCTCGATCTGTGATCCTGCCCCAAAACAAGCAGGCAATCACCAGGCAGATCGACCTCCTTTAACACGCGGCTCCTTAATGCATCATCGATGTCATGATTTATATAAGCAATTCTGTCGCTTTGACGGACGACCTGACCTTCCGGTGTAGCTGGATAATCATTACCCGTATGATTTCTGATCCCGTCTTTGACCTCAAAGGTTAAATTCATACCCGGGCTGCTGCCTTTAGTTTCAAGTACATCCACGACCCTTAAGCTTTGCAAATTGTGCATAAAACCGCCTTCATGCCTTTTAGACAAGAATTCTTCTCCGTTGTGGCCAAAGGGGGTGTGTCCAAGATCATGACCCATGGCTATTGCCTCTGTCAAATCTTCATTCAGCGCTAATGCCCTGGATATCGTTCTAGCAATCTGGGAGACCTCCAGCGTATGAGTAAGCCTTGTCCTGAAATGATCTCCCCACGGAGCAATAAAAACCTGCGTTTTATGCATCAGTCGCCGAAAGGCTTTTGAATGTACGATCCTATCCCTGTCCCTTTGAAAATCAGTCCGGAATTGACATGGTTCTTCAAATCTTTCACGTCCCCTTGTTTCATTGGATTTTGTAGCAAATTCCGATAAAACCCGGTGCTCTCTTTTTTCAATATCTTCACGGAGCATGAACAGATCCTCTTTCTTTTTTTCCAATGTTATCACAGGGCTATCCTCTTTTCAAGAGATGTCCCAAGCTCACGACCTGCTTCGCTGAAAATGTTCACAATGGAATGCTTTACTTTATCGTCAAGAAACAACAATTCTTCAGCTATATTGTTGAACATTTTTTCTTTTTCATCCGCCTTCATGGATTTCAAACGCCAGCTCAGCTGATCTGACGATGAAACACCGCATTCTCCAAAGCTGGAAGGCCCGCTGTTTACCGCCTGAACCTTCAAAGGATTTCTTGATCTTAGCGTAGCATTTTTTAAACGATATCTTTCCTCATCGCAGCTTGCAAACACCAAGGCTGAAAGTAGGGGTTCAGAGGAAAGTGCTATTCCCGAAACGAGATTTGCTGGGGAAAAAGTGACGCTTTCCACTTCTTCTACATGATTTTCAACAGCCTTCCTCAGGATCATTTTACCTATTTTAAGGGAGGGCACCAAAGATTCAGGCCAAACACATACAGGATCCAACAAAGATGATTCATTATCGGCATTTTGGCTGATCGATATAAGTTGAACGCAAAGCTCAAATGACACTTGCTCACCCCTATCAAGTGCATCGTAAAGATCTCTTGAGGCTGCATCAGGATCAAAGCCGGCAAGAAATTCTGCCTCCTGACGACTTATATCGGCTGTGCCAAGAAGCGGTTTCCAATGATACCTCACCCAAAATTGTTCTTCCCTGCTATTTTGCCAAACGTAAACGTGGACACTGTAGCCTTCCATTGTCCTGTAGCTTTTCAAGGTCCCCCGGTCAGAATAAAGCCAGGTGATCATATGCATCGTTTCGGGGTTTTCTGCTACAAAGCTCCACAATTTTTCCGGGCTTTTCATGTTCGTTCTCGCGCAGGGACTTAAAGCAAGAATCAGGGAAGGATATTTATTTGGATCCCTTATAAATGAAACGGGAATATGAGTTGCCGACAGATCATACCGGCCCTCCTTCGTCATAAACCGAACGGAAAAACCTCTCACTCCCCTTTCAGTGTCGGCACTTCCGGGGCGACCCATCATTTTAGAAAAACGAACAAACACAGGGGTTTCAATGCTTGTATTTTGTAAAAAATTTGCCTTTGTATAGTCTTTCATAGACATATAGGGATAGAAAACACCGTAGGCTCCTGCTCCCTTAGCATGTAAAACAGGCTCCGGTATGTGGGTTCTGTTCAAACTTGCAAGATCCTCTATAAGCTCTAAAGACAGCATAAACCATTCCTCCATGTCATGTTTCTATTAATATATGCAGGAGGAAACGCTTAAGGTGCGGATTATGTCTCTTCGGTGCAGGCATATCACAGGCTCATTTGATGCCCGTGCTTCCAAATCCGCCTCGCACGGCATTTTCAAGATTATCAACTTCTAAGAAGCAGACAGTCGGTTGGTGTTTTATTATGCGGAACTGGCATATTCTGTCATTAATATGTATCTCGGTATCTCTCACCGCTAAGACGGGCAGTTTCCAAACATCCGTGTTTGAGCAATAGCTTTCGTCTATTACGCCAAGATGATTGGTTTGAATGAGACCGAAATTCTTAAATGTGCTGCTTCTTGGAATGATCAGTGCTTCATATCCTTTTGGAAGCTCCATCGCAACTCCTAATGATATCAGCTTCGCTTCACCCTTTTTAAGCTTTACATTTTCTGCGGATCGTAAATCTATCCAATCGCTTTTGCCATCGATATATTTAAGTTTTTCTATATTATCGTTCACGTATTTTATTTTTATCCGTTCCATTATTTCTTCTTTCATTTCAGGTAAGCCCGCAGATCCATATCTTTGCTTCCAATCAAAACTGCCGAATATCTGTCGGGATTCCCGATAATTGCAGTTGCTTTTTTTATATCCTCAAAGGAAACCCGGTTTATTTTATTTATGGTTTCGGCCGGTGTCAGGACTTTATTAAATAGCAACATATTTTTCCCTATGGAAAACATGCGGCTGTTTACGCTTTCCTGACTGAAAACGTAGCCGCTTTTAAGCTGCTCCTTTGCAGTATTCAATTCGTCCTTTGTTATGCAATCCTCGCTCAGCCTTTGAAGTTCGCCTGCGATAGCCCTCAGAGTTTCTTCCACCTTGTTATGGCTCACCCCTGCATAAATGCTGATTATCCCGTCGCTGGCGTAGGATTGATTCACCGAATACACCGAATATGCCAGTCCTCTTTCCTCTCTTATATTCTGAAACAATCGGGAGCTCATGCTTCCTCCTGTGATGTTATTCAACAAGACCATCGGGAAGTATTGATCGTTTTCCTTTGGAACCCCCTTCACACCCAGGCAAAGATGTGATTGTTCCACATCCTTCATCTTCACCTTGTATTCCGGTACGTATACAGGGGCCGGTTTAAGTTTTTCTTTTTTTGCTGCTGTTAAGCCGTCAAATTTTCCTTCGAAGATGTGCAGCATGTGATCTTTATCGAAATTGCCCGCTACGGAGATCACAATGCTGTCTGCAGAATATTCCCTTTTTATGTATTCCTTGATATCTTCCCTTTTTATTTTCTCCAAAGATTGAACGCTCCCTATGATCGGACTTTCAAGCGGAGTCCCTCGAAACACCATTTCAGACAGCAAATCATGGGCATCGTCTTCCGGAGCATCCTCAATCATTTTGATCTCTTCGTATATGACGCTTTTTTCGCGCTTCAGTTCATCGGGATCGAATATGGAATTCATAAACATATCTATAAGTATCTCGCATGCCTTATCCACATTGCTTTCTATTGTTCTGATGTAATAGCAGGTGCATTCCTTTCCGGTAAAAGCGTTCATATGGCTTCCGATTCTATCTACATCCTTTGCGATTTCTTTTGCAGATCTGGTCTTTGTTCCTTTAAAGAGCATGTGCTCAACGAGATGGGATATTCCAAAATTATCTGGAGCCTCATCTGCAGAACCTGCTTTAACCCATATTCCGACAGAAACGGATTGCACCTGTGGCAATACTTCCATTACAACCCGGATGCCGTTATTCAGCTTTTTTTTTATGATCATTTTTTCTCCTCGTGATATAAGTCTTGTAATTTTTCGACTGCGCATATTATATCCTTTATCGGCTGTTCCCGCAACTTCAATCGGGGGACAATGCGTTTTTCATCTGATCCCGGAAATAATGGACTGTAACGATTTCTATATCCTTGCCCCGTATCTCATCGATCAGACCTGGCAGGGCTTTGGCAGTCTCACTTTTTGGGTGCATCAAAACGATCGCCCCGTCGAGTTCTTTTTTCATTACCCGATCCCTGATAACCTCTTTTGAAGAACCCTTTCTCCAATCGATTGTATCGATTGTCCAAAGGCTGATGATATAACCCATCTCTTTACAAAGATCGAGAGTTTTGCTGTCATAATCCCCTGAAGGCGGGGCAAATATTGTGGTTTTTACGCCTAACAATTCATAGACCGCCTCTTCGGTCAGCCTGATTTCATTCCTGGATTCATCCGCTGAAATTTGCGAGCACAATTTATGCCTGTAACCGTGATTTTCAATCTCATGCCCTGCAACATACATTTTACGAAGAAGATATGGATTGTTTTTTGCCCATCGTCCTGTCACAAAGAATGTAATTTTAACGTCTTTATCCCGGCAAATCTCAAGCATGCCGGGCACAATTTCCTCGCCCCAATCCACATTACACGCAAACGCCAGTTTTTTTTCACGACCGTCACCGCCTCTTAGCACGATATCTTCTTCTCCGGCTAAAGCTGTCGGCCTCACTGTGAACATATCGCGGAATATGTAAAATAACTGAAATGCGATAAAGACTGAAGCGAAGAAGACAAGTGCTCCTATTAAAAGCTTTCTTATCATAATAAATACACCCCCTTTCACTATGTTATGTGAAGGGGGTTTACGTCATTCAGGCAGGCGCTATAAGAGTTCCTTTCTGGACAAATTGATTCTGTTCTGATTGTCGATTTCAGTAACCTTAACCGTTACTTCATCTCCCATGCTCAAAACATCCTCGACCTTTTCGACTCT